>CAMLKO010000102.1 GCA_946480495.1 uncultured Caulobacteraceae bacterium | reverse complement strand
CCCGCGAGGCTGAAGTCCTGGCAGGGGCTGGAGGCCCAGGCGAGGTCGGCGGTCCCGGGCAGGTCATCCGCCGAGAGCTTCCATACGTCGCCTTCGTGGATATCCTCGTCGCCGAAGTTGGCGCGGTAGGTGGCAACCTTCACCGGGTCGAAGTCGTTGGCGAACAAACAGCGCCATGGGTCGCCCAGTCCCAGGCGGGCCATGCCGCCGCCCGCGAAGAATTCGTAGAAGGTGAGGGGCCGACTCATCGCCCAGGAGTCTAGCTCAAAGGAGTCCGCCGTGCGCCGTTTCGCCTTGCTCCTGCTGCCGTTGGCGCTGGCTGCCTGCCAGCGTCAGGCCCAGAATACCGCCCCGGCGCCCACGCCGGCTCCGGCGCAGATCGTCCTGCCCGCGCCCACGCCCGACGTCGCCGAAGGGCCGGTCGCGACAACGCCTGAACCGGCTCCCGCCGCCAAACCACCTGAGAAGAAGGCGCCCGCCATGCCGCCGAAAGCCTCCCTGCCCGCCACCCCGCCGAAGGCCGCCGCCGACTATGAGAGCGACCTGAACCTGACCGGGACCGAACCCTTCTGGGGCGTCCAGATCCGCAAGGACCGGATCACGCTGTCGCGCCCGGACCACCCGGACATCTCATCGCCCAATCCGGGCGTTTCGATCAGCGGCGAGACAGCGAGCTGGGACGCGGGCGAACTCACCATCACCCTGACGCCGCAGCGCTGGTGCTCGGACGGCATGTCGGACCGGCAGTATCCCTACGCGGCCGAGGTGAAGGTCGGGAACGAGGTGCTGAAGGGCTGCGGCTACAATGCCAAAGGGCTGCCGCGCATGCCCCACTAGCCGGGCTGGGCGAAGTCTGGCAGCTGGACGGCGGCCTGGGCCTCGCCATGCTCCCCGCGCGGAATGGGCGCGAGCGCCGCGGCGATAGCGGCCAGAGCGGCGGCGATGGCGAAGGCGGCCTTGATCCGCATGAACGAAGCTCCACGTCAGGCCGCCCCTGCCTGGGTATCGGGGCGGTAAAGCGCCGGATAGGAAAACGGGTTCCCGGCTCAGTTGTCCGGGAACCCGACGTTTTTGTGGCAGTGCTTGATTCGAACCTAGAAGATTTCGAACAGGCCCGCCGCGCCCATGCCGCCGCCGATGCACATGGTCACGACGCCCTTCTTGGCGCCGCGGCGCTTGCCTTCCAGCAGGATGTGGCCCGCAAGGCGCGCGCCGGTCATGCCGAAGGGGTGGCCGATGGCGATCGAGCCGCCGTTGACGTTGTACTTGTCGGGGTCGATGCCGAGCTTGTCGCGGCTGTAGAGGCACTGCGAGGCGAAGGCTTCGTTCAGCTCCCACAGGTCGATGTCGTCGACCTTCAGGCCATGACGCTCGAGCAGGCGCGGCACGGCGAAGACCGGGCCGATGCCCATTTCGTCGGGCTCGCAGCCGGCGACCGCGAAGCCGCGGAAGGCGCCCAGCGGCTCGAGGCCCCGGCGCTCGGCTTCCTTGGCTTCCATGACGACCACGGCGGCCGCGCCGTCCGACAGCTGCGAGGCGTTGCCGGCGGTGACGAAGTTGCCTTCGCCGCGCACGGGCTGCAGCGATTGCAGGCCTTCCAGCGTGGTTTCGGGACGGTTGCACTCGTCCTTGTCGACCACGTAGTCGACGATCGACTCCTGACCGGTGGCCTTGTCGACCTTCTTCATCTTGGTCGGCATCGGGACGATCTCGTCCTTGAAGATGCCGTTGGCCTGGGCCGCGGCGATCAGCTGCTGCGAACGCAGGGAGTATTCGTCCTGGTATTCGCGGCTGACGTTGTAGCGCTTGGCCACGATGTCGGCGGTTTCGATCATCGCCATCCACAGCGCCGGATGCGTCTGCATCAGCTTTTCTTCGGTGATGTGGAAGCGGTTCATGTGGCCGCCCATCTGCACCAGCGAGATGGACTCGACGCCGCCGCCGACCGCGACGTCCGCGCCGTCGTTGCGGACGTAGTTGGCCGCAATCGCGATCGCGTTCAGGCCCGAGGAGCAGAAGCGGTTCAGCGTCGTGCCCGAGGTCGTCACCGGCAGGCCGGCCCAGAGCGCGGCGTTGCGGCCGACGTTGTGGCCGGTCGCGCCTTCGGGTCCGCCGCAGCCGATGACCACGTCCTCGACCTCGGCCCCTTCGAGGCCCGCGCGCTGCACGGCGTGCTGGATGCAGTGGCCGGCCATCGCCGCGCCATGCGTGTTGTTGAAACCGCCGCGCCCGGACTTGGCCAGGCCCGTGCGGGCATAGGAAACGATTACGGCTTCACGCATCGCGCGGCTCTCCCCTGGAAATCAAACAGCCGTTTGAAATTGTCGGCGGTCGCACCCGTATAGGCGTTTGTGCGCTGCAGCGCTAGCTCACGTGAACGTCAATTACCTGAGGTGATGCTTGACGCGGGAGACCTGCGGGCGGAGCATTCAAACAAGCGTATAAAGTGGAGGCGTCATGGAGCGGTCTTACGACCTCGTCGTGCGCGGCGGACAGGTGATCGACGGCTCCGGCGCCGAGGGGTTTGTCGCCGACGTCGGCGTCAAGGACGGCCGCATCGCCGCCATTGCGCCAAGCCTCCCTGCCGGACGCGAAGAGATCGACGCGAGGGGCAAGATCGTCACCCCCGGGTTCGTCGACATCCACACCCACTACGACGGCCAGGCGACCTGGGACACGCGGCTGCAGCCGTCGTCGTGGCATGGCGTGACGACGGTGGTCGCGGGCAACTGCGGCGTCGGCTTCGCGCCCTGCCGGCCGGCGGATCACGACCGGCTGATCCGGCTGATGGAGGGCGTGGAAGACATCCCCTTCCCGGTGCTGACCGAAGGCCTGCCGTGGAACTGGGAGAGCTTCCCCGACTACCTCGACGCCCTGCAGGCGCGGCGCTTCGACATCGATATCGCGACCCAGCTGCCGCACGCGGCGCTGCGCGTTTATGTGATGGGCGAGCGCGGCGCCAACCGCGAACCGGCGAGCCAGGCCGACATCCACGCCATGGCCGCGATTGCGAAGCGGGCGATGGAGGCGGGAGCGCTCGGCTTTTCCACCTCGCGGACGCTGAACCACCGCACCAGCGACGGCCAGCCGACGCCGACATTGACCGCGGCCGAGGACGAGTTGACCGGCATCGCCATGGGACTGGCGGCGGCCGGGCGCGGCGTGCTGCAGGTCGTCTCCGACTTCTCGCCCGACCCCGCCGCCGAGTTCGCCATGCTGCGCCGGATCGTCGAGCGGTCGGGGCGGCCGCTGTCGTTCAGCCTCGTGCAGGCGCACCGGGCGCCGGACAGCTGGAAGATGCTGCTGGCGGCGCTGGAGGATGCGACGTCCGCCGGCCTGCCGATGAAGGCGCAGGTGTGTGGCCGGCCCGTCGGCGTGCTGTTTGGGCTGGAGCTGACGCTGAACCCCTTCAGCTTCCACCAGACCTACAAGGAGATCGCTCAGCTGCCGCTGGCCGAGCGGGTGGCGCGGCTCTCCGACCCTGAGTTCAGGGCGCGGCTGCTGACCGAAGAGGTCCCCACGCACGGCCCGTTCCAGGGCAGCGCGCTGCGGGCCTGGGACGCGATCTACCCGATGGAAGACGAGCCGGACTACGAGCCCACGGCCGACAAGACCATCGCCGCGATGGCGCAGGCGCAGGGCCGCCAGCCGGAGGCGGTGGCGCTCGACCACATGCTGAAGAGCGGCGGACGGGGGATGCTCTACCACCCGTTCCTGAACTACGGCTCGGGCTCGCTGGAGCCGAGCTTTGCGATGCTGACCCATCGCGACACGGTGCCCGGGCTGTCGGACGGCGGGGCGCACGTCGGCATGATCTGCGACGGCTCCTTCCCGACCTCGATGCTGACCCACTGGACGCGCGACCGGACGCGTGGGCCGAAGCTCGCGCTGGAGGAGGTGGTGCGGCTGCAGACGACCGCCACGGCCCATGCGGTCGGCCTCCATGACCGGGGCCTGATCGCGCCGGGCTACCGCGCCGACCTCAACGTCATCGACTACGAGCACCTGACGCTGCACGCGCCGAAGGTCGCCTACGACCTTCCGGCCGGCGGGCGCAGGCTGGTGCAGCGGGCGAGCGGCTATGTGGCGACCGTCGTGGCGGGCGAGATCACCTACCGCGACGGCGAGCCGACCGACGCCCTGCCCGGACGGCTGGTGAGAGGGGCGCAATCGGCGCCCGCGGCGATGGCGGCGGAGTAGGCCCATGACCCCCAAGGTTCTCGAAACGTCCTGCGAGTGGACGGCCGACGATGTCGCCGATCCGGAACTCTGGACCGAGCATCTCACGGATGCGGAGGTGGCGGAGATCGACGCGGCTGTCCGCGCATCGAAGGGCCGCGATTTGCTGGAGATCAGCGCCGGCGACTTCCCGCTGCCGACGCTCAGCAAACGCCTGAAGGCCATCGAGCGCGAGCTGATGGACGGGCGCGGCTTCGTGCGCATCCGGGGCGTGCCGCGCGAGCGCTACGACAACGACGAGATGTGCCTGATCTACTGGGGTCTCGGCGCGCACCTCGGCAAACCCTGGCCGCAGAACAGGCACGGGCACGTGCTGGGCGATGTGACCGACCAGGGCAAGTCGATCAACGACCCCACCGCGCGCGGCTACGAGATCGGGCTGATCGGGCTCGACTATCACTGCGACGGCTCGGACCTGGTCGGCCTGATGTGCCTGCAGACCGGCGTCTCGGGCGGGCTGTCGGCGGTGTGCAACTCGGTCGCCCTGCACAACGAGCTGGTGCGCCAGCGGCCCGATCTCGCCGCCGAACTCTACAAGCCGCAGCCCTATGACTACCGGGGCGAGGAGGCGCCGGGCGCCAAGGGCTGGTACGAGATGCCGGTCTTCACCGAGTGGAACGGCCGCCTCTTCGTGCGGCTGATCGCGCCCTACATCTACTCGTCCCAGCGCCATGCCGACGCGCCCCGGATCACCGGCAAGGCGCGCGAGGGGCTGGAGTGGCTGAAGGCCGCGGCCGACGGCGGGCGCTGGTCGGTGATGATGGATTTCCAGCCCGGCGACATGCAGTTCATCAACAACTACCACGTCCTGCATGGGCGGACGGCCTATGAGGACGACCGCGCGGCGGGGAAGGTGCGGCACCTCAAGCGCCTGTGGCTGGAGACCGATGTGCTGGCCGAACGCCCGCCCTACTTCCGCAACCACGTCAGCGAGCA
>CAMLKO010000101.1 GCA_946480495.1 uncultured Caulobacteraceae bacterium | reverse complement strand
GCGCCCAGCGGCCGGCCGGTGTCCATCGCCAGCTTGCGCAGCAGCCGGTAGGCCGCGTCCTCGTCCAGACCACGTTCCTTCATCAAAAGCCCCTTCGCCCGCTCCACCGTCTTGCGCGCGGCGAGGTCGGCATGCGCCCTGGCGAGATCCTCGCGCAGCGCCTGCATCAGCTGAAAGGGGAGGACAATGATGTCCGGCGCAAACCCGGCGGTCTCGGCCTCATCGAATGAGGCGCAGCGGCGCACTTCCAGGGGCTGAACGCCTTCCAGGCCCTCGGCCACGAGGGCGGCCCGGGCCTGGTCAGGGTCGATCACCAACACGCGCATGGGTCTTGCTGGCGCCCCTCAGGGGACAGGGGCAAGGACCGAATGGGTCCGAAGGGAAGGGGAGCGGCGGGCGCCCGATTTCGCGCCGCTCCCGCCCAATCATGCGGCGCGCTGGGCGACCGCCGCGACGCTCTCCACCGCCGCGGGCTGGCGGTGGGTGTAATAGACGGCAAGGCCGGTGAAGACGAGGCCGCCGACGATGTTGCCCAGCGTCACCGGGATCTGGTTCCACAGCCACCAGTCGGCCAGCGAGACCTTGGCGCCGAGCAGCATGCCCGTCGGGATGACGTACATGTTGACGACGGCGTGCTCGAAGCCCTGCGCAAAGAAGACGGTGATCGGCAGCCACGCGACCACGACCTTGCCGAGGGTGGAACTGGTGGACAGCGCCAGCACCACTGCCATGCAGACCATCCAGTTGCACAGCATCGCCTTCACGAACACTGTCCCGAGCCCCGCCATGCCGTGGGCGGCGTAGGCGACGGTCTTGGCCTCGGCCGCCTTGACGATGACGGGCGCGATGCCGCTGGCCTCGGCCGTCCCGAAAGTGGTCAGCACCGCCCAAAGCATGACGCCATAGAGCAGCGAGCCGATCAGATTGCCGGCATAGACGATACCGAGGTTGGCCAGCACCTTGCCGAACTTCGCCTGGCCTTCGAGCCAGGGTAGCGGCACGACGGCGAAGCTGCCGGTGACCAGCTCAAGGCCCAGCAGCACGATCATGACGAGGCCAACGGGGAAAATGATGGCGCCCACGAGGGGTTGGCCGGTCGACTGCCCGGCATTCTGGGCGAGGCTGGTGGCGATGCCGAGCAGGGCGCCGGACAGCACTCCCCGGATCAGCAGGTCGAAGGGTTTCAACGCCAGCTTTCGGCGGCCGAGCTCGACCATTCCGGCCGCGACGTCGGCGGGTTTCACATAGTCCATAGGGAGACTCCTTGGCCGGCGACGCGCCGGAGGGGTTGGGGAGGAAGTTCGGCGGAGACGGGAAGGGCGGCCTTGGCCGCGACCTCGCCCACCAGCAGGAGGACGGGGCCTTCAAATCCGGCGCGCCTGACCGCCGAGGGCAGGTCCGCCAGATTGCACTGAACGAGTTTTGCGTCGGGCCGCCCGGCGTTCTCGACCGCCAGCGCGGGCGTCGAGGGACAGCGGCCCTCGGCGATCAGCCTTTGGGCGACGGCATCCGCCGCCTCGCCGGCCATGTAGAGGACAAGGGTGGTTTCCGGATCGGCCGCCCCCGCCCAGCCGCCTTCGACCACCGCGCCGGCAAGCGTTCGGGCGGTGGCGAAGGTCAGCCGGCGCGCCTCGCCCCGGTGCGTCAAGGGGAAGCCGAACTGGGCGGCGGCGGCGCTGGCCGCGGTGACGCCGGGGATCACCTCCACCGGCACGCCGCGGGCTTCGAGATAGGCGCGCTCCTCGCCGGAGCGGCCGAAGATGGATGGGTCGCCGCCCTTCAGGCGCACGACCCGCAGGCCGCGCCGGGCGAGCTGCAGCATCAGGCGGTTGATCGTCTCCTGCCGCATGCTGGCCTTGCCGGCGCGCTTGCCGGTGCGGATGCGCGTGCAGCCGGGCGGCGCCAGCGCCACGACCTCGTCGCAGACCAGCGCGTCGTAGAGCAGCGCCTCGGCGTTGCGTACGGCCTCGGCCGCGCGGACCGTCATCAGGTCCGCCGCTCCCGGTCCGGCGCCGACGAGAAGCACGGGGTGCATCCTACGTCTCCGCCGGGATGAAGACGCGGCCGTCCTTGACCACGACCGGCACCGTCGGTGTGGCGCCGTTGCCGGCATCGGCGCCGGTCGGCTCGCCGGTCGCCAGGTCTATGACCCAGTTGTGCAGCGGGCAGGTGACCGAGCGGCCGTGGACGATGCCCTGGCTCAGCGGCCCCTTCTTGTGCGGGCAGACGTCGCGCAGGGCGAAGATCTCGCCGTCGCCGCTCTTGAAGAGTGCGATGTCGCCGCACAGCGCCCGCACGCAGCGCGAGCCGCGGAGCGGAATGTCGTCCGGCGAGCCGACGTCGATCCAGGCGCCTTCGGGCGCGGTCAGGGCATGAGCGGTCATTCGGCGGCCATGGCTTGGGGATTGAGGAGGGGCTGGTATTCGTGCGCGGCCTCACCGGCGACCCGCTCGGCCCAGGGGTCGGTCTGCGAGAAGCGCTGGCTGAAGACGAACCGTTCGGCGAGCGCCTTGCGGTTGGCCTCGTCGTTCAGCTGGTCCTTCACGTACTGGAGGCCGACGCGCTCGATCCATGGCGCGGTGCGGTCGAGATAGCGGGCCTGCTCGCGATAGAGCTGGATGAAGGCGAAGGACCACTCCATCGCCTCGTCTTCGGTGGCGACCTTGGCGATCAGGTCGGTGGCGCGCACATGCACCCCGCCGTTGCCGCCGACGTGGATCTCGTAACCGCTGTCCACGCAGACGACGCCGAGGTCCTTGATCGTCGCTTCCGCGCAATTCCGGGGGCAGCCGGAGACCGCCATCTTGAACTTGTGCGGCGTCCAGGTGCCCCAGATCGCCTTTTCCAGCTTCACGCCGAGACCCGTGGAGTCCTGGGTGCCGAACCGGCACCAATCCGAACCCACGCAGGTCTTCACCGTCCGCAGCGCCTTGCCGTAGGCGTGGCCGGAGACCATCCCGGCCTCGCCCAGCACCTTCCAGACCGCGGGGAGGTCCTCCTTCCTGATGCCGAACAGGTCGATGCGCTGGCCGCCGGTGATCTTCATCGTCGGCACGTTGAACTGCTCGGCGACGTCGGCGATGGCGCGCAGCTCGCGCGGGTTGGTGAGCCCGCCCCACATGCGCGGCACGACCGAATAGCTGCCGTCCTTCTGGATGTTGGCGTGGACGCGCTCGTTGACGAACCGCGACTGGGCGTCGTCCTCGTATTCGCCGGGCCAGGCGCAGATCAGGTAGTAGTTCAGCGCCGGCCGGCATGACGCGCAGCCGTCCGGCGTCGCCCACTCCAGCGCCTGCATCACCGCCGGGATCGACTTCAGCTCTTCGGCGACGATGCGGGTGCGGACCTCCTCATGCGGATGGTGCGTGCACTTGCACATCGGCTTGGGACCGGTCGGCGCCTGGAAGGCGTCGCCGGCCGTCAGCTTCAGCAGCTGCTCGACGAGCGGCGTGCATGAGCCGCAGGAGGCGGACGCCTTGGTCACAGCCCGCACGCCTTCCAGCGTGGTCAGCCCCCGCTCGGCGATGGCGCCGGTGATGGTCCCCTTGCAGACGCCGTTGCAGCCGCAGATCTCGGCGGTGTCGGCCAGCGCCGCGACGGTCCCCACCGGGTCGACGCCGCGCACCGTGTCGGTGATCGCCTGGCCGAAGACCAGCGTGTTGCGGACGTCGGCGATGTCCGCGCCCGAGCGCATCAGGTCGAGGTACCAGGCCCCGTCCATCGCCTCGCCGAACAGCACGGCGCCGGCGACCTTGCCGCCCTGCAGGACCACGCGCTTGTAGACCCCGCGCGCGGCGTCGCGGAACACCAGGTCCTCGCAACCGTCGCCGCCGTTGAACTGGCCCGCCGAGAAGACGTCGATGCCGGTGACCTTCAGCCGCGTCCCGATCGCGGGCGGCCGGAACCGCGCGTCCGGCGCGTCGGTCAGCGCATCGGCGGCGGCCTTGCACATCTCCCAGATCGGCGCGACGAGGCCGTAGGTGAGGCCGTCGTGCTGCACGCACTCGCCGACCGCATGGATGTTCGGGTCGGAGGTGCGCATCCGGTCGTCGACGACCAGGCCGTTCTCGACGACGAGCCCCGCCGCGGTGGCGAGCGTGATGTTCGGCCGGATGCCGACCGCCATCACCAGCAGGTCGCAGGGCAGGATGCGTCCGTCCTGCAGCGACAGGCCGGCGACGCGGCCCTCCAGCGACAGCACCGCCTGCGAACGGGCGCTGAGCAGCACCTCGACGCCGCGCTCGGCCAGCGCCTTGCGCAGCAGGAAGGCCGCGGCCTCGTCCAGCTGGCGTTCCATCAGCGTCTCGACGAGGTGCACGACGGTCACCGCCATGCCGCGCCTGGCGAGCCCTGCGGCCGCCTCCAGCCCCAGCAGCCCGCCGCCGATCACGACCGCCCGGCCGCCCTTCGCGGCGGCCGCCGTCATGGCCTCGACGTCATCGATATCGCGGAAGGTGACGACGCCCGGCAGGTCGGCCTGCGGCAGCTTCAGCCGGATGGGGTCCGAGCCCGTCGCGATCAGCAGCCTGTCGTAAAAGACCTCCAGCCCGCCCTCGGCGAAGACCAGCTGCTTGCCGCGGTCCATGCCGGTGACGGCGCGGCCGCTGTGCAGGGTGATCCCATGCTCTCGGTACCAGTCGAGATCATTGAGGACGATGTCCTCGAACCGCTTTTCCCCCGCCAGCACGGGCGAGAGCATGATGCGGTCGTAGTTCACTCGGGGTTCGGCCCCGAAGACGGTGATCTGGTAGCGGTCCGGGTCGCGCCGCAGGATTTCCTCGATCGTGCGGCATCCGGCCATGCCGTTGCCGACGACGACGAGCTGTTCTTTTTGCTGACCCATGGCCGACCCCCGCGAGCCGCCCTCGAGCGGCCTTCAACACGGACATCGTCGCCCCGGCGGAGCTTCCTTGCTCCGCGATCCGGGGTCAGATGAGCGCTGAACGAGGCCGCCGGAAAGCCTCATCGGCGCGTCGCCGCGCCTCATTGGACAGGCGGCGAGATTTTGGGCGCCGCAGTGCAGCATGGCGCCCAAACCCGTGGCACATGAGGTCCCTCCCATCTGGCGGCCGGGCGCCGGAATCGTCCCGCCGCGTCATTTTCTTCTCTTCCCATGACGAAATCCGCGCCGGGGCCTAGGGTTGGGCGGGCGCAGATGGTCTCTTCCTTTCGAGAGCTGCAGTTTG
>CAMLKO010000100.1 GCA_946480495.1 uncultured Caulobacteraceae bacterium | reverse complement strand
AAGACCGACAAGGAACTGCAGCGCCGGTTCCTCGACTTCGCAAACCGGCGCTAGGGGACTTCGTCCAGACCCGGCGTCACCGTCCGCATCCGTCCGGGCGGCGGCGCCATGCGCGGCGGGTGGACGAGCATGACCAGCACGTAGCTCAGCATCATCAGCAGGTACCAGGACCCGAGCTTGGCCGGCGAGACCATGTGCCAGCCGTCGCGCTGCGCCGGATATATCCACGCGTTGGCGAAGGTGCCGAGGTTCTCGGCGATCCAGATGAACAGGGCGACGAGCGCGAAACCCAGCAGCATGGGCATCCGCCTCGCCTTCAGCCAGGGCGTGAACTGGAACCAGGCCCGCCCGAAGATCAGCACCGACCAGGCGAACAGCAGCCAGCGAAAGTCCCAGATGTAGTGGTGGCTGAAGAAGTTCACGTAGGCGCCCAGCGCCAGCACCCAGGTCGTCCATTGCGGCGGGTAGCGTTCGAAGCGGATGTCGAAGAGGCGAATGGCTCTGGCCATGTAGCTGCCGATACAGCCGTACATGAAGCCCGAGAACAGCGGCACGCCGCCGATCCGCAGCACGCTGGGCTCGGGGTAAATCCACGAGCCGTGGGCGGTCTTGAACACCTCCATCGCCGTCCCGACCAGATGGAAGATCAGGATCACCAGCGCCTCGTTCCAGCGCTCCAGCCGCAGCATGATCAGCCCGGTCTGGATGGCGAGCGCGGCGATCACCAGGAAGTCGTAGCGCGCGATCGGCGCGTCGTTGGGCCACCACAGCCGCGTCGCGACCAGCAGCCCCAGCATCAGCCCGCCGAACAGCGAGGCCCAGGCCTGTTTCAGCCCAAACAGCAGGAACTCGTAGGCGAACGCGTGCGCTCGCGACTGCGCGGCCCAGGGCGAAAGCCGGCGGTCCAGCGCGATGACGCGGCCCTTGATCCTGTCGTTGAGGCTCATGTTCCCTCGCGCCGGCAGAACCATCTAGCTCTACCGGCCCTCGCGGCGCCATATGGGGCGATGAGCGACACGACCTTCCCCACCGCCGCCTCCACCGAGGACCTCGAGCTCGGCACGGTTCTGGCCCCGCGTTTTGACGACAACGGCCTGATCGCGGCCGTGGCCCAGCACGCCGAAACCGGCGAGGTCCTGATGCTGGCGTGGATGAATGCGCAGGCGCTGCGGCTGACGCTGGACACCGGCGAGGCCCATTACTTCAGCCGATCGCGAAATACGCTGTGGAAGAAGGGCGAGACCTCCGGCCAGGTGCAGAAGGTGGTCGAGGTCCGCGTCGACTGCGACCAGGACGCCGTGCTGCTGAAGGTGCTGCCGCAGGGCGACGGCGGCGCCTGCCACGTCGGCTTCCGCTCCTGCTTCTACCGTTTGGTCGAGGACGGGGCGCTGGTCGAGCGGCCGTAGCCTTCGCGGACGTACACCACCCCCTGCTTGTCGGCGAAGGTCTTCTTCCAGCCCGGCGTCCTGGCCAGCGTCTTCACGATGACGGTGTCGGGCTCGAGGATCGCCCAGTCGAAGCCCCACCGCTTCTGCGCCGCCTGGAACACGGCCGGATCGCTCGCGCGGGCGATCTTCAGGTAGTAGGCGGTGAAGTCGTCGCCGTACATGTCGGCGCGCCCGTCGATGAACACCGGCACGTCCTCGTAGATCAGGTAGCCGCCCAGCGCGTAGGTGTTGAACACCCGGTGCGTGCGCAGCTCCGGCGGCACGGAGTTGAAGGCCGCCACCGGCGAATGGAAGTCGTTCTTGCGGTGCAGCGGATAGGCGAACCGCACGGCCGTCAGCGCGATGAAGGCGACCAGCGCCGCGGCCAGCGTCGGTTTGGCAAAGCGCCGGAAGTCCGCCGTGTGCCCGGGCGACATGACCTCGCCCAGCGGCTTGGCCAGCAGCAGCGGGGCCACGATGGCCAGCACCAGCATGTGGCGGATGTGCTGCAGGGCCATGGCCAGCAGGCCGAGCAGGACCAGCGTGCGCACCCACGGGACCTTCACCCCGCGCACGAAACAGACCAGCAGGGTCGCCAGCATCGCCTCTTCGAACGGCGTCGGCTTGGAGAAGTCGACCGGCTTCCACTCGATGATGTCCTTCAGGCTCTTCAGGGACATCACCTTGAAGGGGAAGATCAGCCCGTCGATCCCGTGCGGCGTGATCAGCGCGGCGCCCAGCGCCAACACGCCGAACAAGCCCCAGCGCCAGATGACCTCCAGCCACTTTTCGCGCGGCGCGGTGACCAGCGCCTCGAGCGCCAGCGGGCCGATCAGCGCCAGCCCGAACATGAAGCCGCCGTGCATGTTGGCCCACAGGGTCATCAGCGGCAGCAGCCACAGCGACGGCGCGCGGTTCTCCTCGCGCGCCTTCAGCAGCGAAACCGTCCACTGCGCCATGATCGGCAGCGCCAGCAGGTGGGGCCGAAGCAGCGTGCTCGGCGAGATGGCGTAGAAGGCAAGTCCCACCATGATCAGGGCCGACAGCGGCTGCACGAACCGCGTCGCCCAGCGGCCCATGATGAAGGCGGCCAGCCCCGCGGTGATCCCGCCCAGCGCCACCATCGCGCTCCAGCCGCCCAGCTTGTAGGCGAGCCCGAACAGGATCTCCGAGAGCCATTCGTGCGTGTGCCAGGGGTGTCCCGGCATGGTGTAGGAGAAGGGGTCCGTTTTGAAGATGCGGCCCGCCTCCAGCATCTTCAGGCCGGCGGCGAGCTGCCAGTAGGTGTCGCCGTCGTAGAGCACGCGCTGCGTGAACATGACGATCCCGTACATGCTCAGCGCCATGAGCAGCGGGACGAACAGCGGCGGGATCCAGCGGTCGACTTGTTCTTGCTCGGACATGAGATTGGCTATGCGGCTGGAAGCCTCACTTCAGGGTTAACGGCGTTCGTGGGCTGGTAACAGGTTTGATGCTAGGACGCGCGCATGGAACGCGTGATCTATGAGCGGCTGCAGGCGCTGGAGCAGGAGCACTGGTGGTTCGCCGGACGCCGCGCGATCCTGGCCCGCCTGATCGGCGATCTCGACCTTCCGAAGACCGCGCGGATTCTGGAGGCCGGCTGCGGCGCCGGCGGCAACCTGCAGCTGCTGAGCCGCTTCGGCGCGGTGCGGGCGATGGAGCCGGACGAGCCGTCGCGCAACTACGTCGCCGAACACTGGGGCGTGCAGGTCGATCCCGGCTTCCTGCCCGACAAGCTGCCCTACAAGCCGGCGAGCTTCGACGCCGTCTGCTGCTTCGACGTGATCGAGCACGTGGATCAGGACCGCGAGGCCGTCAACGCGCTGGCGGACCTGCTGGTCCCCGGCGGCTATCTGGTCGCCACCGTTCCCGCCTACCAGTGGATGTGGAGCCACCACGACGAGCTGCACCACCACAAGCGGCGCTACACGCTTGGGCAGATGAAGCGGCTGTTCGCCGGCGCCGGCCTCAAGGTCGAGCGCGCCAGCTATTTCAATTCCCTGCTCTTCCCGCTGGCCGCCGCCGTGCGGGTGACCAAGAAGCTGCTGGGCATCCAGACCGAGGACGACGCCATGCCGTCCGCGCCGGTGAACCGCATCCTGGAGCGCCTGTTCGCCTCCGAGGCCGGATGGCTGCGGCGCGGCTCGCTGCCGTTCGGGCTTTCCATCGTCATCATCGGGAAGAAGGCGTGAGCGTTCGGCGGCAGCTGCCGTGGTTCGTGGTGTTCGGGGTCGCCGCCAGCGCCACGCACCTGGCAGTCGCGCTGTCGACCCACCACTGGCTCGGGCTCGCGCCGTTGGTGGCCAACACCGTGGCCTTCTGCTGCGCGCTGGGCGTCTCCTACCTCGGCAACGCCATCGTCACCTTCCGGGTGGAGCCCTGGCGGATGGGCGCGTTCGTGAAGTTCGCGGTCCTGTCGCTGGTCTCGTTCGGGCTGAACCAGGCGATCGTCTATGGGCTGACGGTGCGGCTCGGCTGGCCGTTCGCGGCGAGCCTGGCGGTGGTCCTTTTGACCGTGCCGCCCTTTACTTTCGTGACCGCGAAGCTTTGGGCCTTGGCGCCTTCGGCCGCGGACTAGGCTCGAACCCCCAGGTGCGGTCGACGATGTAGAGCGGCCGGCCCTTCACCTCGGTGTAGGTGCGGCCCAGGTACTCGCCGATGACGCCCAGCGACAGCAGGTTGATGCCGCCCATCATCAGGACCGCGACCATCAGCGAGGCGTAGCCCGGCGTGTCGATCCCGAAGATCAGCGTGCGCACGATCAGCACCGCCGCATAGACGAAGGCCAGCAGGGCGATGGCCGCGCCGAAGTAGGTCCACACCCGCAACGGCACTGTCGTGAAGCTGGCGATCCCGTCGACCGCGAAGTTCCAGAGCTTCCAGTACTTCCACTTGGAATGGCCGACCTCGCGGTTGGCGCGCTGGTAGTCGATGGTGCAGTGGGAAAAGCCCACCCAGGAGAACAGCCCCTTCATGAACCGCGCCCGCTCGGGGAAGCGGTTCAGCACCTCGACCACGCGGCGGTCGAGCAGGCGGAAGTCGCCGACGTTCTCCAGGATCGGCCGGTCGGCCATCTGGTTGAACACCTGGTAGAAGAGCTTGGCCGTCGTCCGCTTCAGCCAGGTGTCGGACGAGCGGTCGGCGCGGCGCGCATTGACCACGTCGAAGCCCTCGCGCCACTTCTCCACCATCTGCGGGATGACCTCGGGCGGGTCCTGCAGGTCGACGTCCATGGGGATGACCGCGTGGCCCGTGGCGTGCGCCAGGCCCGCGGCCAGCGCCACGTCCTTCCCGAAGTTGCGCGACAGCGCCACGATGCGCACGTGCGGGTCGGCCTCGTGGGCGGCGACCAGTTCCCCGATCGTGGCGTCGGTCGAGCCGTCGTCGACGAACAGGACCTCGTAGTCGCCGATGGCCTTGAGGATCGGGACGGTGCGCGCCAGGAACGGCTCGATGGAGCCGGTCTCGTTGTGCACGGGCACCACGAGGGTCAGGGTCGGGACGCGGCGGACAGGAAGCGGCATCGGCGCGGAGCCTCGTAGCGTCGCCTTAAGTTAACCTGAACGCCCCTTACGAAATCTCGGTCACCGCGCCTACCCCGGCCGGCGCCGGTTCGACGCGGAAACGCTTCAGCACGCGGCTTTCGGCCTTGGGCGCATAGACGGTGGAGACCGCGATCATGTCCGCCGTGGCCGCCTCGCGGGTGAGCGTCAGCAGCACGAAACCCTTGGCGCCGTGGTCGGTGAAGCGGACCTCCTTGGCGTTGCGCTCCATGAAGGCCTCGTTGATCGG
>CAMLKO010000099.1 GCA_946480495.1 uncultured Caulobacteraceae bacterium | reverse complement strand
CTAGTTCAGGTCTTCCTTCTTCGGCGGCAGCGGCGCGACCGGCACGCCGTCCTCGACGAGCTTCTTCACCTCGGTCGGCGTAGCCTCGCCGTAGATGCCGCGCTCCTCGGCCCTGCCTTCGTGGATGTCGCGGGCCTCGCGGGCGAAGGTGTCGCCGACGTAGTCGAAGTTCTCCTCGACGTGGGCGCGGACCTTGCCCATCGCCTCCATCATCATGGAGCGCATCTGCGGGGCGACATCTGGCGCGCCCTTGGCCTTCGTGCCGGCGACGGCGGGGGCCATGATCTGCTTGTGCACGGCCGCCGAGCCGCAGACGGGGCATTCCAGCAGCCCCCGCCCGGCCTGGCTGTCATAGTCCGCCGACGAGCCGAACCAGCCTTCGAAGGCATGCTCGCGGTCGCAGATGAGGGCGTACTTGATCATGGTCCGGTGAACTGCCGCGCGTTCTTCAGCGCCGGGATGGCGGACCGGGCGGCGGTGACCCGCGCCAGATCGAGGTCGGCCACAAGCACGCCCGGCTCGTCGTGGTCAAGCTTGCCGAGGATCTCGCCCCAGGGGCCGACGACCGTCGAACGGCCCCAGGTGCCGCGCCCATCCTCATGGAGGCCGCCCTGCGCCGCCGCCAGCACGAACGACCCGGTCTCGATCGCTCGCGCCCGCAGCAGGATCTCCCAGTGCGCCTGCCCCGTCGGCCGGGTGAAGGCGGCGGGCACGGTCAGCACCTGCGCGCCCGCCACCGTCAGCGCCCGGTAGAGCCCCGGAAAGCGCATGTCGTAGCAGATGGTCAGCCCCAGCTTGGCCAGCGGCGTATCGACCAGCACCGCCGAAGCGCCAGGTTCATAGACCTCCGACTCCCGCGCGGTCTCGCCGGTCGGCAGGTCGACGTCGAACATGTGGATCTTGTCGTAGGAGGCGGCGATCTCGCCGTCCGGCGCGACCAGAAGCTGGCGGTTCACGGGCTTGTCCCCGTCCAGCACCAGCGCCGAACCGATGTCGAGCCAGACGCCCAGCTCCTTCGCCAGCGCCCGAAGCCGCTGCACCACCACGTCATCCTCGGCGCTGGTCAACCGCGGCAGCAGCTGCGAGCGATCCCGCTGGAGGATGTTGGTCCCCTCCGGCGTCAGGATGAACTGCGCCCCGCCGGCGGCGGCCTCGCGCACCAGCGGCTCGACGTGGGCGAGCGCGGCCTCCTGCGTCGCAGGTGTTCGCAGCTGAACGAGGCCGACGCGGAAGCTCATGCGGCCAGCAACGGGTCCAGCTTGCCGGCGCGTTCCAGCGCCATCATGTCGTCGCAGCCGCCGATGTGCCGATCGCCGACGAAGATCTGCGGGAAGGTCGAGCGGCCGGAGCGCTCCATCATCTCGCGACGCTTGGCGGGGTCCATCCCCGCCTCGATTTCAGTGAACGGGACGCCCTTGTCCTGCAGGAGCCTCAGCGCGCGTGCGCAGTAGCCGCAAAAGGGACGGGTGTAGATCGTTACCTGGGTCATGACTCTCGAATGCTGGTCCAACTTTCGGCTCATATAGTCTCAGAGCTGGTTTCTTTCACCTTAGCGACCACGGCCAAGGTGACGCAGGCCGCGCCTGCCGCCTTCAACGCGCGGGCGCAGGCTTCGGCCGTGGCGCCCGTGGTCAGCACATCGTCGATCAGCAGGATGCGGCGGCCTTCCACCTGGGCCCGGCGCCGCTCGGGCACGGCGAAGGCGCCCTGCACGTTGCGCCGCCGCCCGCCGGCCGAGCGTCCGCCCTGGCTGGCGGTGGCCCTGCGGCGGACCAGGGCGTCGGGCAGATAGTCGAGGCCCGCTATCCGCGCCAGCGGCCGGGCGATCTCGGCGGCCTGGTTGTAGCGGCGGCGAAGCAGCCTCAGCCGGTGCAGCGGCACGGGGATGACAGCGTCCGCCTCCTCGACCAGCTCGCGGGCGGAGCGCGAGAGCCATTTCGCAAACAGGCCGGAGAGATCGGTGCGATCGGCGTGCTTCAGCTGCAGGATCAGCTCGCGCGAAGCGTCGTCGTAGAGGCAGGCCGCCCGCGCCCGCGAAAACGTCCGGGGCCTGGCCATGCACCCGGCGCAGCGTTCGCCCAGTCCCACGTATTCGAACGGCGAGCCGCAGCCGTCGCAGACTGGATCGTCGACGAAGGCGATGCGGCTCCAGGCCTCCGCGGTCAGCCCCGGCGACAGGGCAGGACCCCCATCCAGCGCGGTCGGCGGCAGGATGAGGTCAAGCGCGCGGCGGCCGGCGGCGATCGCCCCCGGTTTCCAGACGCGCCTGGACACGCCATCTTGCAGGCTCATGCCAAATCCCGGATCAGCACCCGCCCCCCTCTTCGACCGCGCGCTGCACCGCCGTCGCCTGGACCGCGCCGCACCCGGCTACGCGGACTTTCTCAAGCGGCGGGCGGCCGACGACATGGTCTTCCGGCTCGAGGGGATCATGCGGCGCTTTCCGCTCGCCGTCGACCTCGGCGCACGCAACGGCGCGTTCGCCCGGGCGCTGGCCGCCAGCGACGCGCGCGAGAAGGTGGACCTGTTGATCGAAACCGACCTTTCCGCGCCTATGCTGGCGCGGGGCGGGACGCGCCTGATCGCCGACGAGGAGCGCCTGCCCTTCCGGGCCGACAGCCTCGACCTCGTGGTCTCGAGCCTTGCGCTGCACTGGACCAACGACCTGATCGGGGCGCTGGTGCAAGCCCGGCTGGCGCTGAAGCCCGACGGCCTGTTCATCGGCGCCTTCTTCGGCGGGGCGACCCTGACCGAACTTCGCCAGTCCCTGCTCGCCGCCGAGGCCGAACTATCCGGCGGCGCCTCGATGCGGGTCTCGCCGTTCGCGGACGCCTCCGACGCCGGCGGTCTTCTCCAGCGCGCGGGCTTTGCCTTGCCGGTGGCCGACGTCGATCGCGTCACCGTCCGCTACGCCCATCCGGTCGAGCTGCTGCGCGACCTGCGCGCCATGGGCGAGACCAATGTGCTGCTGGAGCGCTCACGCACGCCCCTGACGCGGCGGGTGCTGGGCCGGGCGCTGGAGCTCTACGCAGAGCGGTTCACGGAAGCGGACGGCCGCGTACGCGCGACCTTCGAGATCATCACCGTCACCGGCTGGTCGCCGCACGAAAGCCAGCAAAAGCCGCTGCCGCGCGGCTCGGCGAAGATGCGGCTGGCGGATGCGCTCGGGACGACCGAGCACAAGCTCTGAAGGCTAGATGCCGTTCAGCGCGTTCTGGATGACGGTGTACAGGTTGTTCTGCACCGAGTTCGACAGGGTCGTCAGACCGGCGATTATCGTCACCGCGATCAGCGCGACGATCAGGCCATATTCGATCGCCGTCGCGCCATCTTCCCGCTGGAGAAAGCGGGTCAGATGAAGTCGCGCAGCCAGGCGACCAACGGCTCGTCCGCCGGCGGCATTGGGTACTCGGCAAGCTTGTCTGGTTTCACCCATGCGAGCGCCTCGTGTTCGTGCGCTGTGACGAATCCTTCCCAGCGCCTGCATAGGTAAAGTGGCATTAAGAGGTAAAACGAGTCGTAACTGAACGAGGTAAATACAAAGGGCGCCAAACAAGCGGCGGTTACGCTTATGCCTAATTCCTCTTTAAGTTCTCGGATCAGGCAATCCTCTAAGGTTTCTCCGCTCTCAACCTTACCGCCTGGAAACTCCCATAGCCCGGCGAGCTGTTTTCCTTGCGGGCGCTTGCCGATAAGCACGCGCCCGTCCGCGTCGACGAGCGCACAGGCGGCGACCAGCACCATGGGTTTGGAGGCGGTCAGGACCGGTAGTCCCCGTTAATCTCGATATAGCGCTTGGTGAGATCACAGGTCCAAACGGTCGCCGAAGCTCGCCCGACTCCGACGTCGACGGAGACCTCAAGCTCCTGCTTCTTCATGTAGGCGCTCATCTTGGCCTCGGAGTAGTTGGCGGCCACCGCCCCGTCGCGCGCGGCCCAGAGCGAGCCGAACTTCACGCTCATGCGGTCGCGGTTGACCGGCTCGTCGGCCCGCCCGACCGCCATGACGATCCGGCCCCAGTTGGCGTCCTCGCCCGCGAAGGCGGTCTTCACCAGCGGGCTTTCGGCCACCGTCCGGGCGATCTTGCGCGCCGAGGCCGGGCTTTCGGCGCCGCTCACGGTGATCTTGACGAACTTGGTCGCGCCCTCCCCGTCCCGCACCAGCTGCAGCGCCAGATCGAGCAGCACGCCCTCCAGCTTCTCGCGGAAGTCGGCCAGCCGATGGTCGCCCGCCCGCGCGATCCGGGGCGCGCCGGACTGGCCGGTGGCGAACAGCATCAGCGTGTCGTTGGTCGAGCGGTCGCCGTCTACCGTCACGCAGTTGAAGGTGGTGCGCGTGTAGAGCTGCACCAGCGTCTTCAGCGCCCCCGGCGCGATCGCCGCGTCGGTGGCCACGAAGGCCAGCATGGTCGCCATGTCCGGCGCGATCATGCCCGAGCCCTTGGCGATGCCGGCGATCCGCACCTTCTTGCCATCGATGCGGGCCGTGGCGAAGGCGCCTTTCGGGAAGGTGTCGGTGGTCATGATCGCCCGCGCCGCCGCGCCCCAGGCGTCGGGCGCCAGCCGCTGCTCGATCTCCGGCAGCCGGGCGGTGATCTTGGTGTCGTCCAGCAGCACGCCGATGACGCCGGTCGAGGCCATCATCACGTCACGCTGCCGGCAGCCCAGCCGCTTGGAGATGGCGGTGGCCACCCGCCGGACCGCATCGGCCCCGGGCTTGCCGGTGAAGCTGTTGGCGCAGCCGGCGTTGACCACCAGCGCACGCACGTCCTCGCCGCCCGAGGCGGTCAGCTGCTTCTGGCACCAGTCGACGGGCGCCGAGCCGACGCCGTGCCGGGTGAAGACCCCCGCCGCGGTCGTGCCCTTGGCGAAGCGCATGACCAGCAGGTCCTCGCGCGCGTGCTTGTAGAAGCCGGCCCGCGCCGTTCCGATCTCCACGCCCGCGATCGGCTCGATCTTCGGGAACGGCACGGCGAGCGGTGAGACCGCCAGGCCGGGCTTGCCCGCGGCCGGCGTCTTTTCGGTGACGCGCTTGAGCGCCTCCAGCGGATTGAGGGTCTTCGGCGTACGGCTCATCACCTTCCCCCCTTGGCTGGAACAGGCGCGCTGGCCGGCTCCTTCGGCGCGCCCGGCGTCTCGGGCGGCGCCTTCAGCAGCACCTGCACCTTCGACTTGCCCCGCAGTTTCTCGATCAGATCGCGGACCTGGTCATAGGTCAGGAACCGCACGATCTGCGGCCGCGCGGCCTCCA
>CAMLKO010000098.1 GCA_946480495.1 uncultured Caulobacteraceae bacterium | reverse complement strand
GGGACGGCGCGGCCTAACCTCTGCTTCGCGGGCCACACGGACGTGGTGCCGGTGGGCGACGAGGCCGCCTGGGCGAGCGGCCCGTTCGAGGCGGAGATCCGCGACGGCGTCCTGCATGGACGCGGCGCGGTCGACATGAAGAGCGCCATCGCCGCGTTCGTAGCGGCGGTTTCTGCGGTGAAGACGCCGACGGGCTCGATCAGCTTCCTGATCACTGGCGACGAGGAAGGCATGGCGCAGGACGGCACGAAGAAGGTCGTCGAGGCGCTGGCCGCCGAGGGCGAGGTCATCGACCACTGCATCGTCGGCGAGCCCACCTCCTCGGGGCGGCTGGGCGACATGGTCAAGGTCGGCCGGCGCGGCAGTGTCAACGCCTGGATCACCGTCGAGGGCCAGCAGGGCCACGTCGCCTATCCGCAGAAGGCGGCCAACCCCATCCCCGTGCTGATCGCGCTACTGTCGCGGCTGGAGGCGCGGGTGCTGGACAGCGGCTACGACGGCTTCCAACCCTCCAACCTCGAAGTCACCACCGTCGATGTGGGCAACACCGCCACCAACGTCATTCCCGCAACGGCGAGGGCGCGGCTGAACATCCGCTTCAACCCGGCCCATCGCGGCGCCGATCTCGTCCGCTGGCTGGAAGACGAATGCCACGCCGCCGACGCGAGCTGGCCCGGGCGCGTCGAGCTGAAGACGCTGGTCAGCGGCGAGGCGTTCCTGACCGAGCCGGGCCCCTTCACCGACGTGGTGGCCGGGGCGGTGGAACAGGCGCTGGGCGTCGCGCCCGAGCTTTCCACCAGCGGCGGCACCTCCGACGCTCGTTTCATCCGCGCGCTCTGCCCGGTCGTGGAGTTCGGGCTGGTCGGAACCACCATGCACGCCGTCGACGAGCGCACGCCCGTCGCCGAGGTGGTGGCGCTGGCCGGCGCCTACCGGCGCATCATCGAACGCTACTTCGAGCGGTTCGGGAGTTAGGGTCTTCCCCCAGCTTGTCTGGGGGAAGTGGCCTGAGAGGCCGTAGGCCGCGAAGGTCGATGGGGGAGCTGTCCCTTCGGCGCGGCCGGTCAGATAGAAAATACTCCCCCATCGAGCCTCGCCTTCGGCTTCGGCCCACTTCCCCCACAGGCGTGGGGGAAGACACTCAGTAGCCGACGCCCGTGAAGTAGAGGCCGTCGGACGGCGCGACCGGCCCGCAGGCGGTGCGGTCGCGGGCTTCCAGCGCGGCGACCAGATCGGCCTTCGTCCACCGGCCGGCGCCGACTTCCGCCAGACTTCCCGTCATCGAGCGGACCTGGCGGTGCAGGAAGGAGCGGGCGGAAAATTCCAGCAGGACGTACTCGCCCTCGCGCCGGACCGAGGCGCTGTCGAGGGTCTTCTCGGGCGACTTTGACTGGCAGTTGATATCGCGGAAGGTCGTGAAGTCGTGGTGGCCGACGAGCGCCTGCGCGGCTTCGTGCATGGCGGCGACGTTCAGCGGCTTCTTCACATGCCAGACGCGCCCCTGGTCGAGCGCGGGCGGACTCTTGCGATTGAGGATGCGGTAGAGATAGCGCCGCTCCTTCGCCGAAAACCGCGCGTGCCAGTCGCCGCCGGGGATGTCGACCTCGAGGATCGAGATCGGCTCGGGCACGAGGTGGGCGTTCAGCGCGTCGCGGACGACAGCGGGCTTCCAGTCCTTCTCGAGGTCGACGTGGAGGACGGCGCCGGTGGCATGCACGCCGGTGTCGGTGCGCCCGGCGGCCTGCAGGCGCACCGCCTCGCCGCAGAAGGCCTTCACCGCGCGCTCGATCGACTCCTGCACCGTCGGCTGGTCGCCCTGGGCCTGGTAGCCCTTGTAGGGACGGCCGTCGTACTCGACGAGAAGGCGGTAGCGCGGCATCAGGCGAGCCGCGATCCGGCCGGGATCGGGAAGCCGCGCAGGAAGTCTGCGGCCTCCTGCGGGCCTTTGCCCTCGCGCTGGGCGCGCAGGATGCGGACCGAGCCCTCGCCGCAGCCGACCAGGAACTGCTCGTCCAGCGCCTCCCCCGCCGGGCCTTCCAGCTCGCCGGCCTGGGAGAGCAGCGCCTTGACGCGCACCGGGCCGCGGTCGGTCGGGACCTCGAACCAGGCGCCGGGATAGGGCGACAGGCCGCGGATCTGGCGGTCGACCTCGTGGGCCGGGCGGCTCCAGTCGACGCGGGCCTCCTCCGGCCTGATCTTCTTGGCGTAGGTCACGCCCGCGCGCGGCTGCGGGGTTTCGGTCGCCGTTCCCTCGGCGACGCTCTCCATGGCTTCGACCAGCAGGCGCGCGCCGACCTCGGCCAGGCGGTCGTGCAGGGTCTGGGCGGTGTCGAGCGCGTCGATGCGGCAGGTCTCGGACAGGACCACCGGCCCCTCGTCGAGGCCCTCGCTCATGCGCATGACGTTGACGCCGGTCATGTGGTCGCCGGCCATGATCGCGCGCTGGATGGGCGCCGCGCCGCGCCACCTCGGCAAGAGCGAGGCGTGCAGGTTGAAGCAGCCGAAGCGCGGCGCCTCCAGCACCTCGCGCACCAGGATCTGGCCGAAGGCGACGACGACCGCGACGTCGAGGTGCAGCGCGCGGAAGGTCTCGATCTCGGCGGCGTCCTTCAGCGAGGCGGGCGTGCGTACGGGAATGCCGCGCCCCTCCGCGAACGCCTGCACCGGCGAGGGCCGTAGCGCCTGGCCGCGGCCGCGCGGCCTGGGCGGCTGGGAATAGACGCAGGCGACCTCGTGGCCGGCCTCGATCAGGGCGGCGAGGCTGGGGACGGCGAAGTCCGGAGTTCCGAGAAACGCGAGGCGCATGACGGCGGTTTACCGGTCCAGGGGCGCGCGGGAAAGCACGGGAACCCTCACCGTGAAAGCGCCGTTTCCAGCCGGCCAGGGAGGTCCTTCATGAAACCCACCATCCTCGTGGCGCTCCTTGTCTCGGCGCTGACCTTGGGCGCCTGCAAGGACAAGGCGAGCGACCTGCAGAATAACGTCGAAAAGGCCGGCGCGGACATCAAGGCGCGGGTCAGCGGGGATAGCGACGTCAAGGAAGCCGGTCAGGCGCTGAAGAACGCGGCCAAGGACGGCGGCAAGGGCGTGAAAAAGGTCGTCGAGGCGGCGAAGGACGCGGCCGATACCAAGAAGGACCCGCCGAAGGGCTAGGCGGCCTTGGCGGCTTTCTTGACGGCCTTCACCGCCCGTTCGCGCTTGAGGCGCGACAGGTGGTCGATGAACAGCACGCCTTCCAGGTGGTCCATCTCGTGCTGGATGCAGACGGCGAAGAGGCCCTCGGCGTCTTCCTCGATCTGGTCGCCCTGGTAGTTCAGGTAGCGGATGCGCACGCGGGCGGCCCGCTCGACCTCTTCGTAAACCTCGGGGATCGACAGGCAGCCTTCCTCGTAGGACGCGGTCTCTTCCGAGGCCCAGAGGATCTCCGGATTGACGAAGTAGCGGGGCTGGCGGTCTTCCTCGTCGCGGCTGATGTCCATGACGATCACCCGCCGAGGCACGCCGACCTGGATGGCGGCGAGCCCAATGCCCGGGGCGTCGTACATGGTCTCCAGCATGTCATCCATCAGCGCGCGAAGCTCGTCGTCGACCTTCTCGACGGGAAGGGACTTCTGCTTCAGCACGGGCGTCGCGTCGGCGACGGTCAGGATTTCGCGGATAGCCATGACCCCGGAGGTAGGGTCAGGCGGCGGGAGCGTCAAGGTTGGCGACGCGCGGCTCATCGTCCACCACGGCCAGCTTCGCCAGCGGGCGAAGACCCGTCTCGACCGCCTCCAGCTGCGGCAATTCCTTGCCCTCGTGGTCGACCTTGAGGTCCTCGAACTTGCGGGCCTGGCTCATCACCTGGGTCTCGAGTGAGCCCACGAACTGGTTGTACTTGCCGACCGCCGCATCCAGCGCCTTGCCCATCTGGCTGACGTAGCCGCCCATGACGGCGATGCGCTTGTAGAGATCGCGGCCGAGGTCGGCGATGTGGGCGGCGTTCAGCGCCTGCTTCTCCACCCGCCAGCCGTAGGCGACGGCCTTGCAGAGCGCAAAGAGGGTGCTGGGCGTGGCGAGGATGACCTTCTTCTCCATCGCCTCAGTCATCAGTTCGGGCGAGCGTTCCAACGCCGCGGCGAGGAAGCCGTCGCCGGGCACGAACATCACGACAAAGTCGGGCGAGGCGTCGAACTGGTCCCAGTAGGCCTTCTGCGACAGGCCCTGAACGTGGCCGCGGACACTCTGGGTGTGGCGCAGGTAACCGGCCTCCCGGACCGTCTCCTCGGCGGCGTCCTGCGCCTCCAGATAGGCGTTCAGCGAGCACTTGGCGTCGATCACGAACACCCCGCCGCCGGGCAGCCGCACCACCACGTCGGGGCGGCGGCGGCCCTCGTCGGTGTCGGTGGAGGCCTGCTCCTCGAAGTCGATCTTCGAGACCAGCCCGGCCATCTCCAGCACGTTGCGCAGCATCTGCTCGCCCCAGCGGCCCTGCACGCCGGCGCCCCGGCGAAGCGCGGCCGACAGCTTGCGGGCCTCCACCTGGGTGGCCATCGAGGCCTCGAGCAGCGCGGTGATCTGCTGCTTGAGCCCGCCGGTCTCCTCGGCGCGGGCCTTTTCGATGTCGGTGACCTGCTTTTCGAACTTGGCCAGCGTCTCGGCGACGGGCTTCAGCTGCGCCGCTATCCGCTCTTGAGCCAGCAGTTCGCGGTTGCGGAAGCTCTCGTCGGCGCGCTTGACCAACTCGTCGGCGACGACGCCGGCGGATTCCCGCGCCTGCGCCTTCAGATACTCCGCCATCGTCTCGCGGGCGTCTTCCTGCAGCCGCAGCTTCTCGGCCAACACCTGACCGGCGCCGCGCTCGCGCAGCCACAGCACGAGCGTGCCGACGAAGGCGAGGCCCAACACGAGCGCAAGGGCGGCAAGCATGGCGAACTCCACGGATGTTCTCACTCCGTTCTATAACCGGAGTCGAGGCGGAGCGGAAGCGCGCGCGCGGCCGGAGGCAGGCGCGGGCGAGTGTGCAGGTGTGAGCGCGTGCGCGTAGGGCCGTTTCATGCTCCGTGGATTATGGGGCCGCCGAACGCGGCGCGGATATCAGGCCGGCCGCCGGGCCCTCAGCGCCTGGGCGATGGTGCCGTCGTCGAGCCAGTCGAGTTCGCCGCCGACGGGGACGCCTCGGGCCAGCATGGTCACGGCCGCGCCGGAGTGGGCGAGGCGTTCGGCGAGGTAGTGGGCCGTGGTCTGGCCATCGACGGTGGCGGGCAACGCCA
>CAMLKO010000097.1 GCA_946480495.1 uncultured Caulobacteraceae bacterium | reverse complement strand
GCGGCGACCGTACCGTCAGCGCCGTCCCCCGCGGCGCTTCCGGACTGGGGGTCGGCGGTGACCGTCACGGTGTTCTCGCCGGAAGCGACGAAGTGGAGGCCCGAGTCCTTCAGCAGCATCGCCAGCGCCTCGCGCGGCGTCGTGGCGCCTTCGACGCCGGCGGTGTGCTTGCCGCGCACGGCCATCGAGGCGGAGATGACCTGCATGTCCGCCTGCTTGCCGTAGGCGATCAGGGCTTCGTCGAGCGATCCGGGCGCGATCTCGAAGTTGACCGTCTCGTCGAGACTGGCCGCGAGCGCGGGCGCGGCGAACGCAATACTGGTCAGCGCGGTCGCGCCGAAAAGGAGCCTCGTCCAGGTCTTCATATCTTTCCCCCCTGTGGCCGCCTGATTGCGGCTTTGGCTGGGGCTAAGACGAAGGGGTGGGGCAAAGCGGAAACCGAAACCTACAGCCGCGAGGACAAGACCATGGTCCCGCTCTCGCTGCGCGAAATGTCGAGGGGGAAGGCGGCGGGCAGCGCCTTCACCCAGTCGCCCGTCGCGTCGAGCCGCACGGCGCCGGTGTATTCGAGATCGCCCAGCGACGGGTCGTGCAGCACGATCGGGTGGTCGGCGTAGCGGTTCACGTCGGCGACGACGACGCTCAGGGGCGTGTTGCGGTATTCGAGGCGGCCCTGCGTCCAGGTGACCGGCGAGCCGGCGGCGACGACGGAGCCGGACGAGTTGACGATGATCTGCTGGCCGGCGGCGACGCGGACGGGCTTGGTGAAGAGGCCGGAGGGCTGCACCACCACATCGCCCTCGGTGACGGTGATGCAGAGCTGGCGGCCGGCGACGTCGACGTTGAAGGCGGCGCCCGCGCCCTTCACCGCGCCGAACGGCGTCTTCACGACGAAGGAGCGATGCGGATCGTCGGCGACGCGGAAGAAGGCCTCGCCGCGGTCGAGCTTCACCTCGCGGCGGGCGTCGGTGAGGCGGACCTGGACGCCGGTCATGGCGCCGACCTCCAGCTTCGAGCCGTCGGCCAGCGCGGCCTGCTTGTGCTCGGCGCGGGCGGTGGTGATGGCGTGCGCCTCGCCGCCCGGCAGGGCGAAGACGGCGGCCGAGGCGCCCAGCACGGCGACCGCGAGGCTCGCGGCGATCAGCGCGGGGCGGAAGGCGCGGCGGGGCTTGCCCTGCCATTGGGCGACGGGCGTCGAGCCGTCGTAGGCGTCGGCGGCCAGTTCGGCGATGGAGGGGCGTTGCGGCCTCCCCTCCCCGCCCAGGCCCCAGGCGTCGGAGACGCGGTCCCAGGCGTCGCGGTGGGCGGGCGAGCGCGCGAGCCAGGCCTGCCACAGCGCCAGTTCGTCGGCGGAGACGTCGTCGTCCAGCAGGCGGACGAACCACTCGCGGGCTTCCATCGAGACCTTGTCGGCGGCGCGCGGGCTCATAGCGCGGCCTCCAGGTGCTCAAGGGCGCGGACGAGGTACAGGCGCACCATGCGGTCGGAAACGCCCAGATGGGCGGCGATGCGGCCGCTGGCCCAGCCCTCGCGGCGGCTGAGCAGGAAGGCCTCGCGGCATTTGGGCGGCAGTTGCGACAGCGCCAGCTCGACCGCGGCCAGCTGCTGGCGGGCCTGCAGGCCGCGCTCCTGGGTCGCCGGCGCGTCGCTTTCGAAGAAGAGGGTGTCCTGCGCGGCCCTGGTCTGCAGGGTGCGGCGGCGCAGCAGGTCGGTCGCGACGTTGGCGGCGATGCGGAACAGGTAGGCGCGCAGGAAGGAGAGCTGGCCCGGGTCGTCGAGCTGGAGAAGGCGGACGTAGGCCTCCTGGGCGGCCTCGCGGGCGTCGGCCTCGCTGTGCAGGCGGGCGCGCAGGAAGCGCAGCAGGGTGTCGTTATGCTCGCGAAACAGGCTTTCGATGCGGGAGTTGGCGCCGGCGCCGTCCCCCGTTTTCCCGTCCCAGACCTTGTCCGCCTCCGCCCGTGACATCGCGCCCGCCAGCAAGCCGCGCCTCCACACCGATGTAAAGGCCGCCGTGTCCAAGACGAACGAGCGCGGCAAAGCGGAAGTGTTGCAGCAATTTGGCCGTCCGGACGTTCTGCTCGAGGTCTGAACAGTACAGGAGGCGCACGTCATGCCCGCCAAGTCCCAAGCCCAGCAACAGGCCGCCGGCGCGGCCCTTTCCGCCAAGCGCGGCGAACGCTCGAAGAGCTCGCTGAAGGGCGCTTCGAAGTCGATGGCCAGCTCGATGAGCGAGAAGGAGCTGGAGAAGATGGCGTCGACCAAGCGCAAGGGTAAGCCCAAGCACACGGGCACGAAGCACTAGCCGCGCTTCTGGGCCCAGAGCAGGAATTCGACATTCCCGTCGCCGCCGGTGACGGGGCTCTGGGCCTCGCCGCGCACGGTCCAGCCGGAGCGGTCGAGGAAGGCGGCGACGTCGCGCACGGCGTTCGCACGGGCCGCCTCGTCCTTCACCACGCCGCCCTTGCCGACGTGTTCGCGGCCGACTTCGAACTGCGGTTTGACGAGGCAGGCGAGGTCGGCGCCTGAGGCTGCCAGCGCGAGCGCGGCGGGCAGCGCCTTTTCGAGGCTGATGAAGCTGACGTCGCTGACGATCAGGTCCGGCGGCTCGGGGATGAGCGTCGTGTCGAGACTGCGGGCGTCGACGCCTGAGAGGTCGATCACGCGCGGATCGGCGGCGACCTTGGGGTGCAGCTGGCCCCGGCCGACATCGACCGCATAGACCCTCGCCGCGCCGGCGTGGAGGCAGACTTCGGTGAAGCCGCCGGTCGAGGCGCCGACGTCGAGAACCACCCTGCCCTCCACCGGGATCGCCCAGACCTCCAGCGCGTAGGCGAGCTTCAGCGCCCCTCGGCCGACCCACGGGTGGGCGGCTTCCGCGGTCAGGTCGGCGGTTTCGTCCACGAGGTCGGAGGCCCTGGCGACGGGCCGTCCATCCGCCGTGACGCCGCCCGCCTCGATGGCGGCGCGGGCTTTCGCGCGGCTCTCGAAGAGGCCCCGCTCGACCAGCAGGACGTCGGCGCGTTTGCGGCTCACGGCGTCAGACGGTCTCAAACACCTTCTTCAGCTCGTTCTTCATGATCTTGCCGTTGGCGTTGCGCGGCAGGGTTTCGTGCCAGAAGACCACGCGGACCGGCACCTTGAAGGCGGCCAGGCGCTCGGCGACGAAGGCGCGGAGTTCCTGCTCGGTGGCCTCGGCGCCGGGCTTGAGGGTGACGACCGCGGCGGGCTCTTCGCCCAGCGTCTTGTGCGGGATGCCGACCAGGGCTGCGTCCATAACCGCCGGGTGGTCGTAGAGGACGTTCTCGACCTCGATGCAGTAGATGTTCTCGCCGCCGCGGATCAGCATGTCCTTGGCGCGGTCGATGATGAAGACGAAGCCTTCGGCGTCCATCCGCGCGAGGTCGCCGGTCTTGACCCAGCCGTCGACGAAGGTCTGGGCCGTGGCTTCCGGCTTGTTCCAGTAGCCCTTCACCACCTGCGGGCCCTTGAACCACAGCTCGCCGACGTCGCCGACGGGGAGCTCGCGGTCGCCCTCGATGGTCATGATCTTGCATTCGCCGACCGCCACGGCCGGGCCGCAGCTGTCGGGACGGTGCTCGTAGTCCTCGGCCATGTGGTGGGTGGCGGTGGCCGAGGTCTCGGTCATGCCCCAGCCGTTGCCGGGCTGGGAATTGGGCCAGGTCTCGCGGATCTTGCGCACCAGCTCCGGCGCCGAGGGCGCGCCGCCGTAGGCGACGGCTTCGAGGCTGGAGAGGTCGTAGTCCTTGCGGGCCGGATGCTCGATCAGCTGCCAGGCGATGGTCGGCACGCCGCCGGCCTGGGTGATCTTCTCGCGCTCGATCAGCTGGAAGGCGCGGACCGGGTCCCACTTGTACATCATCACCAGCTTGGCGCCGGTGTGCAGGGCGGGGTTCAGCACCGCGTAACAGCCGGTGGCGTGGAAGAAGGGCACGCTGATCAGGCTGGCCCGCTGCGGCCCGTCCGGATCGGGCGCGGGCGGCATCTCGCCCCGGCGCAGGTATGACCGCGCCACCGAGCTCATCGACGAGAAGATGTTCGTCATGATGTTGCGGTGGGTGGCCAGCGCCCCCTTCGGCTTACCGGTGGTGCCGGAGGTGTAGAAGATGGTGGCGTCGTCTTCCGGCCCGATATCGGCCTTGGGCAGCGGGTTGTCGGGCAGGCCGGCCCAGTCGTTGGGGCCGCCGATGGCGTCTTCCAGCTTGGAGATCTTCGGGTGGGCGATCTCCTCGGCCTCGCGGCAGACGTAGACGTGCTCGAGCTCGGGACAGTTGTGCAGGTGCTCGCGCAGGCGCTCCAGCCGCTCGGCGTCCATGATGGCGAACTTCGAGCCGGAGTCGGTCAGGCCGTATTCCAGCTCCGGCCCAGTCCACCAGGCGTTCAGCGGGGTGACGATCGCGCCCAGGGTGACGGCGGCGTAGAAGGCCACCGGCCATTCGGGCAGGTTGCGCATGATCAGCGCGACGCGGTCGCCCTTCTTGAGCCCGCGGGCCTGCAGTTCCTTGGCGAAGGCCGCCACGGCGCGGTGGAAGGCCTCGAAGGTGATGCGCTCGTCCTCATAGACCAGGAAGACCCGGTCGCCGAAGGCGCGGCCAGCCTCGATGGTCTCGCGCAGCGTCGGCGGCAGGTGTTTCCAGACTTTCGTGTGAACGCCGCGGATGTCGATCTCCTCGACCTCAAGCGGAGAACCGGGGCCGGTGATCAGGGCGTGAGCCTGCTCGATCGACATGGCGGGCCAGGGGATCGCCGGAGCGGGGGCGGCGTCGGTCATGCGTCTTCTCCCGAAGTTACTTCGGCGCTCTTCACACCTGGGGGCGGCGCCTTCGGTTCCCTGAAAGCATACGCCGCGCCGCGATGCAAACGAGCGTTTGAGGCTTTGGCTCTTCCCCCAGCTCGTCTGGGGGAAGTGGCCTGAGACGCGAAGCGGCGAAGGTCGATGGGGGAGTTTTCAAGGGAAGAGGTACTCCCCCATCGAGCCTCCAGCTGGCGCTGTCGGCCCACTTCCCCCAGACGAGCTGGGGGAAGGGCTTAGGCGACAGTCTCGAGTCTAGCCAAGGCAGCTTCCAGTTTCGCCTTCGCGGCTTCGGCCTCTGCGAGCCGCTCGCGGTTTTCCTCGACGACCTCCTCGGGCGCGCGGGCCACGAAGTCGGCGTTGGCGAGCTTTTTGGCCGTGCGGTCGATGTCGGACGAGGCGGCGGCGATGTCCTTCACCAGCCGCGCCTTTTCGGCGGCCAG
>CAMLKO010000096.1 GCA_946480495.1 uncultured Caulobacteraceae bacterium | reverse complement strand
ATGTATTCGGAAGGAATGTCTTCAGGTCTTCCCCCAGCTTGTCTGGGGGAAGTGGGCCGACAGCGATAGCTGGAGGCTCGATGGGGGAGTTCGAAAAGCTGAGGGACAACTCCCCCATCGACCTTCGCCGCCTTTGGCGGTCTCAGGCCACTTCCCCCACATGCGTGGGGGAAGACCCGCTAGACCGGCCGCTGCATCCGGACTTGGCGCACTGTGCGGGTGGAGGAGTTCATGACCAGGGTGTGGGTGTGGACCTGGCTGCCTTCCATCTTCACGCCGTCGAGGAGGGCGCCGTTGGTGACGCCGGTGGCGCAGAAGATGGCGTCGGCGCGGACCATCTCGTGGAGGTCGTACTTCTTGTCGAGCTGGGTGATGCCCCAGCGCTGCGCCCTCGCCCGCTCGTCGGCGTTGCGGAAGACCAGGCGCCCCTGGAACTGGCCGCCGACGCACTTCAGCGCCGCGCAGGCCAGCACGCCTTCCGGCGCGCCGCCCTGGCCGATGTAGATGTCGATGCCGGTGGCCGGATCGGCGGTGTTGATCACGCCCGCGACGTCGCCGTCGGAGATCAGGTGCACGCGCGCCCCGACCGAGCGCAGGCTCTCGATGATGGCGGCGTGGCGCGGGCGGTCGAGCACGCAGGCGGTGATGTGGGCGGCGTCGACGCCCTTATGTTTGGCCATCGCCTGCACGTTTTCGGCCGCCGACTTGTCGAGGTCGATGATGCCTTCCGGATAGCCCGGCCCGCAGGCGATCTTGTCCATGTAGGTGTCGGGCGCGTTCAGCAGCGTGCCCGCCGGCGCCCAGGCCATCACCGCCAGTGCATTGGCCATCGCCTTGGCCGTCAGCGTCGTGCCTTCCAGCGGGTCGAGCGCGATGTCGATGCGCGGGCCTTTGCCCGTGCCGACCTTCTCGCCGATGTAGAGCATCGGGGCTTCGTCGCGTTCGCCCTCGCCGATGACGATGAGGCCGTCGAGGTCCTGTTCGTTCAGCGCGTTGCGCATGGCGTCGACGGCGGCCTGGTCGGCGGCCTTTTCGTCGCCCCGCCCCGCCAGATGCCAGGCGGCGATGGCCGCGGCTTCCGTCACCCGCACGGCGTCCAGAACCAGGCCGCGATCCAGCGTCTCAGAACTCATCAAGCCTCTCCCAAACCCGCTTTCAGGGGCGAATCTCAGATGCGCGCCAGGCGCAGCAGCCGGGGACGCTCTATCACGGCTTCGAGCCGTTCAATGCGATTTATCGCGTCCAGCAGCACCGACTCTGCCGTTGCGTGCGTCGTCAGCACGATCGGCACGCCGCCGGCGTCCTCCACGGGCTTCTGGAGGAAGCTGTCGATGGAGACGCCGCACTCGGCCAGCGTCTCGGAAACCGCCGCGATCACGCCCGGCTGGTCGCGCACGAGCAGGCGCATGTAGGCCTTGCCCACACGGCGCGTGGGCGCGAGCGCCACGAAGGGCCGCAGCGTCTGCGCCGAGCCCTGGAAGACGGGACGCGACGCGCCGGTCATCACGTCGGCGATGTCGGCGGCGACGGCGGCGGCCGTGGGGCCGGAGCCCGCGCCGGGGCCCTGGATGAAGATGCGCCCGATGCGGCGGCCCTCGATGAAGAGGGCGTTCAGCGCGCCGCGCGTCTCGGCCAGCGGATGGCCGAGCGGCACCAGCGAAGGATGCACGCGCACGGCCACGCCGTCCTCGGTGCGGTCGGCCGAGGCGATCAGCTTGATGCGGTAGCCGAGGTCCTTGGCGAGCTTGATGTCGAGGAGCTCGACCTGGTCGATGCCCTCGATCTCGGCGGCGGCGAAGGTCGGCGCGCAGCGGAAGGCGAGCGCGGCCAGGATGGAGATCTTGTGGGCCGCATCGAAGCCGCCGACGTCCATGGTCGGGTCGGCCTCGGCGTAGCCCAGCCGCTGGGCCTCGCTCAGCACATCGGCGAAGGAGCGGCCCGTGGCCTCCATTTCGGAGAGGATGTAGTTGCAGGTGCCGTTGAGGATGCCGGCCACGCCGTCGACCTCGTCGCCGACCATGGCCTCGCGCAGCATCTTCACCGCCGGGGTGCCGCCCATGACGGCGGCCTCGAACAGCAGCGGCACGCCGTTTTCCTCTGCCAGCGCGGCGAGTTCCGTGCCGTGCTCGGCGATCAGCGCCTTGTTGGCGGTGACGACGGGCTTCTTCGCGCGCAAAGCCGCCTCGACCGCGGCCTTGGCGGGGCCGTCGGAGCCGCCGACCAGCTCGACGAAAAGGTCGATGTTCTCATCGGTCGCCAGCGCCACCGGGTCGTCGAACCAGGGGATGTTGGCGATATCGATGGAGCGCGGCCGCGAGCGCGAGCGCGCCGAGACGCCCGCCACGACGGCCTTCGCCCCCACCGGCGCGAAGTTGGGCCGCTCGGCCAGGAACTGCAGCAGGCCGCCGCCGACGGTGCCCAGTCCGGCCACGCCTATCCGCCACGCCTTTTTGCTCATTGCGCCGCCATCGCGTTGTGGGCCCGCCCGAGGATTTCGGTCGAGTTGGCCAGGAACTTCTTCACGTTGCGGGCGGCCTGGCGGATGCGGTGCTCGTTCTCGACGAGGCCGATGCGCACGTAACCCTCGCCGTATTCGCCAAAGCCGACGCCCGGCGCGACCGCCACGCCCGCCTCCTCGACCAGCAGGCGGGAGAACAGCATGGAGCCGGCCTCCTTGTACTGCTCGGGGATCGGCGCCCAGGCGAACATCGAGGCGGGCGGCGCGGGGATGTCCCACCCTGCCCGCTTCATCGATTCCACCAGCACGTCGCGGCGGGCCTTGTAGGTGCCGCGGATTTCCTCGACGCAGTCCTGCGGACCGTTGAGCGCCGCGGCGGCGGCCACCTGCACCGGCGTGAAGGCGCCGTAGTCGAGGTAGGACTTCACCCGCGCCAGCGCCGCGCAGATGCGCGGGTTGCCGACCACCATGCCGACGCGCCAGCCGGCCATGGCGTAGGTCTTCGACAGCGAGTTGATCTCGACGGCGATGTCCTTGGCGCCTTCGACCTGCAGCACCGAGGGCGGCGGGTTGTCGTCGAAGTAGATCTCCGAATAGGCGATGTCGGACAGCACGATCAGGTCGTGCTTCTTCGCCAGCGCGATGGCGTCCTTGTAGAAGTCGAGGTCGACCCACTGCGCCGTCGGGTTGGACGGATAGGACAGGATCATGATGCTGGCCGGCGGCACCGAGTGGCGCGCGGCGCGGCTGATTCCGGCCAGGTAGTCCTCCGGCGACATGGCCGGCACATGGCGCAGCACGCCGCCGGCCATGATGAAGCCGTAGGCGTGGATCGGATAGGCCGGGTTCGGGCAGATGATGACGTCGCCGGGCGCGGTCAGGGCCTGGGCGAGGTTGGCGAACCCCTCCTTCGAGCCCAGCGTGGCGATGACCTCGGTGTCGGGGTCGAGCTTCACGCCAAAACGGCGGTCGTAGTAGCCGGCCATGGCGCGGCGAAGGCCGATGATGCCCTTGGAGACGGAGTAGCGGCCGGCCTTGGGGTCACGGACCGTCTCGACCAGCTTGTCGACGATGTGCTTGGGCGTGGGCATATCTGGATTGCCCATGCCGAAGTCGATGATGTCTTCGCCCTGGGCCCGGAGCCGCGCCTTGATGCGGTTCACTTCCTCGAAGACGTAGGGCGGCAGGCGTCGGATACGGTGAAATTCGGACTGCATGATTGGCTCTTTGCGCCATGACCGGCGCGGCAGGAGCGGATGTCGCGCATGGATAGACCCCGCGCGGGGTCCAGCCAAGCAGGTTCGGGAAAGGTCATGCCCCCGCGACCGGGTGTTACCGGGGCCGCGGAGGCGGGGTAGCTCGATCCCGCATCTGCTTGGCCCAGGCGGCGCTGCGGGCCGCCTGGTCGGCGGGCGGCACGTCGGCGGGGTTGTAGGCGATGACCCCGCGCATGGCCGCGGCGAAGCCCTGGGTGTCGGTGAGGCTGAAGGTGGACGGCGCTGTTTCGGCGAGCAGCTGGACGCGCTCGGCCTCCGTGCCCTGCACGGCGGTGTTCCAGCTTTCGACGGAGCGGATGTCGCCCGGCGCCTGCGGAATGTCGGCGAAGGTGGGGTATGGCGCGTTGGCCGCCGCCTGCGCCGCGACCTGGGCGGCGGCCGCCGAATCCGGGTCGACCGAGGCGTTGGCGTAGGGCTCGTTGGGCACGCCGATGCAGCCGGCGAGCGCCAGCGCTCCCGCCGCTGAAAGCAGCAGCCGGGCCGGCATTCTCCAATTTCCGAGCGTCTGACGGTTCATTTCGTCATCGCTCTTATGCGATCCTTGGCTTTGGCGGAAGGCCGCCCTACGTGAGAGGCCTGCCCGGAGGAGTTCATGACCGACAAGGCCGCCCCCGCGACCGAAGTGCTGGAGCAGCTGTCGCTCGTGCCCCGCGAGCAGCGCGAGGCGCTGGAAAAGCTGTCGGCCAACCTCGCGCGCGCGGCCATGACGGCGCAGGGCGCGATGGCGGAGGCGGCGCTGCGCCAGGCCGATGGGCAGACGGCGCTCTCCCCCGACCCCTTCCACGTGGCCCCTGCCCTGACCGAGGTGATGGGCAGGCTGGCGGCCAAGCCGGACCTGATGCTGCGCGCGCAGGCCGACCTGCTGTCGCGCTACATGGACCTCTGGCAGAGCGTGGCCAGCCGCGCGGCCGGGCAGACGCCCGAGCCCGTCGTCGCGCCGGCCAAGGGCGACAAGCGCTTCAACGATCCCGACTGGTCCGACCAGCCGCTGTTCGACGTGATGAAGCAGTCCTACCTGCTGACCTCGAACTGGCTGAACTCGGTCGTCAGCCAGGCCGCGGCCGAGGACGGCGTCGATCCGCTGACCAAGCGGCGGGTCGAGTTCTTCATGAAGATGCTGACCGACGCCTTTTCGCCGTCGAACTTCCTGATCTCCAACCCCGTGGCGCTGCGCGAATTCGTCGAGACCAAGGGCGAGAGCCTGGTGCGCGGCATGGAGAACTTCGCCGCCGACCTCGAGCGCGGCCACGGCGAGCTGCAGATCAGCCAGACCGACATGGAGCAGTTCACGGTCGGCAAGAACGTCGCCACCACGCCCGGCAAGGTCGTCTACCAGAACGACATCCTGCAGCTGATCCAGTATTCGCCGACGACAGAGCAGGTGCACGAGATCCCGCTGCTGATCTTCACGCCCTGGATCAACAAGTTCTACATCGTCGACCTGCGGCCCGATAATTCGCTGGTGAAGTGGCTGACCGGGCAGGGTTTCACCGTGTTCGTGACCAGCTGGGTGAACCCCGACGAGCACCTCGCCGCCAAGTCCTTCGAGGACTACATGATCGAGGGCGTCTA
>CAMLKO010000095.1 GCA_946480495.1 uncultured Caulobacteraceae bacterium | reverse complement strand
AAGGGCGGCGGCCTCATCCGCTCGTCGATGATCTTTTCGGGCCTGACGCTGGTCAGCCGGATATTCGGGCTGGCGCGGGACCTGGTGGTGGCCGCGCGGCTCGGCGCCAGCGCGACGGCGGCGGCCGACGCCTTCCAGACGGCGCTGGCCTTCCCCAACCTCTTCCGCCGCATCTTCGCCGAGGGCGCCTTCGCCGCCGCCTTCGTGCCCGCCTATTCGAAGTCGCTGGAGACCGACGGCGAGGAGGTCGCCGACAAGCTGGCGGGCGATGCGATGGCGACGCTGGCGGCCGCGACCATCGTCATCACGGTGATCTGCGAGCTGGCGATGCCGTGGCTGATGTACGTCATCAACGCGGGCTACGCCGACGATCCGATCAAGTTCAAGCTGGCGGTGACGCTGACCCAGATCAGCATGCCCTACCTGCCCTGCATGGCCATCGTGGCGCACCTGTCAGGCGTGCTGAACGCGCGGGGAAGGTTCGTGCTGTCGGCGATCGCGCCGGTGGTGCTGAACCTGTGCATGCTGGGCGCGATGTGGCCGCAGAAGGACCCGCGCATGGCGGCCATCGCGGGCTCCATCGGCGTGATCGTGGCCGGCGTCCTGCAGGCGGCGCTGCTGGCCTGGGGCGTGAGGAAGAGCGGCGCGGAAGTGCGCTGGGTGCTGCCCACCCTGACGCCGGAAATCCGCGAGCTGCTGGGCCGCGCCGTGCCGGGCGCCATCTCGGCCAGCGCCACGCAGCTCAACATCTTCATCTCCGGCTATCTGGCGAGCTTCGTGAACGGCGGGCGGACGTGGCTGGCGACGGCCGACCGGCTCTACCAGCTGCCGCTGGGGCTCGTGGGCGTGGCGATCGGCGTCGCCCTGCTGCCGCAGCTGTCGCGCGCGGTGCAGGCCAAGGACCATTCGGAAGCCCAGACGGCGATGGACCAGGCGATCACCTTCGCCATGGCCCTGACGCTGCCGGCGGCGGCGGCGATGGCCTCGATCCCCTTCTTCCTGTCGGACGCCCTCTACACGCGCGGCGCCTTCACCGTGTACGACGCCCACAACACCGCCAGCGCGCTGTTCTTCTATGGGCTGGGCGTGCCGGCGTTCGTGCTGCAGCAGCTCTATTCGCGGGCCTTCTTTGCGCGGGGCGACACGCGCTCGCCGATGCGGTTCGCGCTGATCTCCATCGCGGTGAACATCGGCGCGGGCGTGGTCTTCTTCCACTTCTTCGGCATCCGCGGGATCGCGGCGGCCACCGCGCTGGCCTCGTGGATCAACGTGGCGCAATCGGCCTGGAAGCTGCACCGGCTGGATCAGTACCGGCCGTCGGCGGCCACCTGGTCGCGGCTGGCGCGGATCGTGGCGGCGAGCCTGGGGATGGCCGCCCTGCTGGCGACGGCGTCCTTCTTCCGGCCGGAAATCCAGGCGGCGGTCGGGCGCAAGGAGATCGCCATCATCCTCGTCGCCATCGCGGGCGCGGCGGTCTATCCGCTGCTGCTGTTCGCCTTCGGGGGGATGACCCTGACGGAGATCAAGGCGATGGTCCGGCGGCCCAAGGCGGACTTGCCCCCGCCGGGCGAGACCGGCTAAGGCCGCCGCATGACCGACGAGGCATCTTACTCCGGCCCGACCCGCGTCCTTTCCGGCGTCCAGCCGTCCGGGGCGCTGCACCTTGGCAACTACCTCGGCGCGCTGGTGAAGTTCGCGCGCCTGCAGCACGAGATGGACACCTTCATCTTCGTCGCCGACATGCACGCCATCACCGTGTGGCAGGACCCGGCCAAGCTGGCCGACCAGACCCGCGAGATCGCGGCGGCCTACCTCGCCTCGGGGCTGGATCCGGCCAAGGCGACCATCTTCCCGCAGTCGGCGGTCACCGCGCATGCGGAGCTGGCGTGGGTGTTCAACTGCGTCGCGCGGCTGGGCTGGCTCGACCGGATGACGCAGTTCAAGGAGAAGTCGGGCAAGCACAAGGAACGCGCCTCGGTCGGCCTCTACACCTACCCGGTGCTGCAGGCCGCCGACATCCTGGCCTACAAGGCCACCCACGTGCCGGTGGGCGAGGACCAGAAGCAGCACCTGGAGCTGACCCGCGACATCGCCGGCAAGTTCAACCACGACTTCGAGGCGCCCGGCTTCTTCCCCCTGCCCGAGCCGCTGACGCAGGGCCCGGGCGCGCGGGTGATGAGCTTGCGGGACGGAACGGCGAAGATGAGCAAGTCCGACCCGTCGGACTTCTCGCGCATCAACCTGACCGACGACGCCGACGCGATCAGCCAGAAGATCAGGAAGGCGAAGACCGATCCGGAGCCTTTGCCCGACAACCTCGAAGCGCTCGCCGCCCGGCCCGAGGCCGACAACCTCGTCGGCATCTACGCGGCGCTGGCCAACGTCTCGAAGGCCGACGCGTTGGCGCAGTTCGCCGGCAAGGGTTTCGGCGCCTTCAAGCCGGCGCTCGCCGACCTCGCGGTCTCGGTGCTGGGGTCGGTGGGGGAGAAGATGCGCGGCTACCTGGCCGATCCCGCCGAGATCGACCGCATCCTCGCCAGGGGCGCGGAAAAGGCCCGGGAAACCGCCGCGCCGACGGTCGAAGAGGTCAGGCGGCTGGTCGGCTTCTGGCGGGCCGACTAGGCCGGCTCGAAGACCAGCGGCTCGCCCCAGAAGCTGGCGACCAGCGCGTTTTGCGGCCCGGCCTCGCCGGTGGTGAGGAAGCGGCGAAGGCCGCTCGTCCCCGTCTCGTATTCCGGATGGCGCGCGAAGTAGCGTTCCAGGGAATCGGCGGTGGCGGCCGGCTGCTGGATCAGCGGCGTGCCGGGCGGCAGCGCCTCGCGGAAGAGGTCGCCGACCAGCTCGTAGTGGGTGCAGCCGAGGATGGCGCGGTCGGGATAGCGGCCGATCCGCGTCTTCAGCGCCGCGACGTGCCCGGCGATCTCGCGCGCCAGCTCTTCGCGGCTCACCCCGTCCTCGATCATCCGCGCCAGGTTCGGGCAGGGCTCGGAAAAGACAGCGACGTCCTGCCGGCGCTTGTCGATCTCGATCTCATAGACGCGGCTGCCCACGGTGGCGGGCGTCGAGAAGACGCCCAGTATGTCGAGCTGCTCGATCTTCTCGCCGCGCCGCTCGGCCTCGTGCTCCCAGGGAAGGCCGGTGGCCGCCTCGATGGTCGGCACGATGATGCCCAGCACATTGACCGGCCGGCCGAGCGCCTTGCGGTAGCCGGGCAGCCAGGTCTGCTGAAGCCGCCGAAGCGCGATGGCCGAGGCGGTGTTGCAGGCCAGCACGACGACGCTCGCGCCCATGTCGAACAGCCGCTCGCAGCCCGCGCGGGTGAGCGCCACGATCTCCTCGCCCGGGCGGCCGCCATAGGGGGCGTTGGCCTGGTCGGCCAGGTAGATGAAGTCGGCCTTGGGGAGGCGCCGGGTAAGCGCGCGGTGGACGGAGAGACCGCCCACGCCGGAGTCGAAAACGCCGATGACCATGCCTTCGGCTTTAGCCTCCGGCAGGGGCCGCGTCCACGGGCGCTATTTGCCCTTGGCGCCGAGGTTCAGCATCTCGTTCTCGGGCGTGCCCTGGCTGAGCAGCCGGGTGTTGGGCGTCATCCGGGGCCCAAGCTCCTTGATCAGGCCGAGCAGCCCGTCCTTGCGGCGCTCCAGCGACCGCAGCTGGACGTCCTGGCGATCGGGGAGGTGGGCCTTTTCGACCTCGTCGCGCCGGTCATGGACGGCCTTGTCCATCTTCTTCGCGGCCCCGGTGATCACGTCGTACATGACCAGCACCTCGACCTCGTTGAACGACAGCTTCTGGCGCTTGGCGAGGCTCTGGAGGTCCGGCTCCAGCGCCATCAGCATGCCAAGCTCCAGGTCGTACATGGTCGTCGGGTTGGCGAACTGCCGCTCGATCTCCTGGTTTTCCCAGTTGGTGATCTTGGACGGCAGGTCGGCTTTGAAGCTCGGCGCGGTGCCGTGAATGGGCTTTGACGGGATCAGCACCGCCGGCTGCGCGGCCGCGCTTCCCGCGAACGCCGCCGCCACAACGATACCCAGCATTGCTGCACGCATGGGACCCCTCCCCTGTTTGCTCAACGGAAGGTTTGGTCCGGATCGCGGCGAATTTACGGTGAAGTAAGTTCGACTATGAGGCCATTAGTCGACGACGATCGTCTTGGCGGCCCGCGTCAGACCCTTCTTGGACTGGTCCACCAGCGTATCGAGCTGCATCCGGCGCAGCGTCATGTCCTGCAGCGCCAGCCGGTCGTCGTCGGACTTCGTCTGGGCGAAGGACTTCTTCAGGAGACGTATGTTGTCCAACACCATCTCACGCGCCTTGAAGACGATCTCGTAGCGCATCGCCAGCGCCATGTCGGTCTTGGTGAAGTGGTGGTGGCCGGCGACGGCCTCGAGATCCGGCCCGACCGCCTTGTCGATGGCGGTGTCGATCTCGGCGAGGCTGGTGGACGGCACGGTCGCCTGGCGCTGGGTCTGCTTGACCATCCATTGCAGGCTGTCGCTGGAGAGCTCGCCGAGCGGGGTGACGGTGGTGGTGTATCCGCTCTGGTAGGGCGTCGTACCTTGAGCGGCCGCCGGTCCGCAGAGCGCGGCGGCGGCGGCGATGCCGAGCACGAAGTGACGCATTGGTATTCCCCGATCCTGAACCCCGGCGCGCGAAAATCCTCCCTGTGCGCGCCTATTACCCGGTATGTCGCGCCGAGATTGCGCCGAATTTTGGGTCCGGGGAACCCCCGCGCAGGCCCGGTCACGCTTGCCTTTGGCGGCCTTCGCGCGCATAAGGCCGCCTTTCCGGCGCAGCAGCAGCAGCGCCCTCCACCGCCACGACCCCGGTACCTATATCGGACGAGGGCGGCGAGGACCCCCGTCGACGTGATCGTCCACGGGGGCTGACTGCGTTTGCGTCGATGGAGATGGTGCGTGTTCGAAGGCCTTTCTGAGCGGCTGACCGGGGTATTCGACCGGCTGAGCGGACGCGGCGTCCTTGGCGAGAAGGACGTCGACGAGGCGCTGCGCGAGGTGCGCGTGGCCCTGCTCGAGGCCGACGTGGCGCTGCCGGTGGTCAAGGACTTCATCGCGCATGCCAAGGAGCGCGCGACCGGCGAGTCCGTGATCCGCTCGGTCCGCCCCGCCGACCAGGTGGTGAAGATCGTCTACGACGGCCTGGTCGAGATGCTGGGCGGCGATGAGCCCGCGCCGCTGAACCTGTCGCTGAACCCGCCGACCGTGATCCTGATGGCCGGCCTGCAGGGCTCGGGCAAGACGACGACCTCCGCTAAGCTGGCGCTGCGCCTGTCGAAGACCGAGCGCAAGAAGGTCCTG
>CAMLKO010000094.1 GCA_946480495.1 uncultured Caulobacteraceae bacterium | reverse complement strand
AGGTGCTGCGCCGCCGGGGCGTCACCATCCGCGCGGTGGTGGTCAACGAGAACGAGGGCGCCGGGACCACGCTGGAGGAGATGCACGAGAGCCTGCGCGTGCTGGCGGGCGGCGTGCCGGTCTTTGCGGTGGAGCGGGGCGGCGAGATCTCCGAGGAGATGCTGCGGCTGCTGTTCTAGGCCGCGTGCGCCGAGCCCCACTCGTTCCACCCGGCGATGCGGGGGGTGCCGGGCAGGTACATGCTGTCGAACTGGTCCAGCCGGAAACCGGCCCGCTCGAGGTTCAGCGCCACGGGTCGGGTCAGGTGACAACCGCCCGCGATGCGCTTCCAGACCGGCTCGACCCGCCGCTGCCACTTGGCGACGGAGAGATCCGGCGCGAGGCCGTGCTCACAGAACAGGAGCCGCCCGCCGGGCTTCAGCACCCGCCGCGCCTCCTTCAGCGACGTCACGGGGTCCTGCACCGAACACAGGGTGTAGGTGCACACGATCGTATCGAAGCTCTTGTCCCCGAACGGCAGGGCCTCCGCCGTGCCCTCGCGGACCTCGACCTTCAGGCCCGCCGGCCGGTCGGCGTGCTCGGCGCGCCGCCGCAGCTCTTCCGACGGGTCGACGCCAGAGACGCTTTCGACGGCTGACGGGTTGTAGAAGCCGAGGTTCAGCCCGCCGCCGATGCCGAGCTCCAGCACCTTGCCGGTGGCGAGCGGCACCACCTTCGCCCGCTGCTTCATGATCGGCTTGGTCGAACAGGCGCAGCCGATCAGGCGTGGCATGATGTGGCGGTCGTAGAAGGATGTCATGCATCGAACCTTGCGCCGGAGCGGGGGCGGCCGCAACGGTTCAATCTATGCCGTAGAGGATCTCGTAGGGGTCGACGCGGCCGGCCTCGATGTCGCTGACCTTCGTCTCGGGCCAGCCGACGGTGATGTCCTCGCTGGCGGCCCAGGCGGCGACGACGAGGTCGCGCAGCTCCGAGGCGCCGGCGGCCAGCGCGGCGGCGGCGAAGTCCTTCCCCCGCGGATCGCCGCCCTGGAAGGCGCCGGCCTTTTCCAGCTGGTAGAGCGGCTCGACGTTGCGGCGGGTGGCGGCGAGGTAGTCGGCGGTGCGCGACTGGACGGGACAGCCGCAGTCGTGCGGCGGCGCCAGGCGGGTGCGGACATCGTCCAGCGTAACGGTGTCGTGGACGAAGGCGCCCTCGAACGGCAGGTGGATGTGGGCGGTCGTGTAGCCGTTGGGGTTGGGATAGTTGCCCCAGCCGTTGAAGTGGACGCTCACATGCATCGGCTGGCTGCCGTCGCCGACGAAGTGCGCCCAGGTCCCGAGATCGCGGAGGGTCAGCGCCTCGCGCCGCGCCCGGTCGGCGGCGTACCAGGCGCGGCGCCCCGGGTCGGCCTCGCGCTGCTCGGCGGCCGACAGCGCGCGCCAGTAGGCGAGGTCCTTCACCAGCTGCTGCCAGCCGTCGACGATCGAATAGTAGAGGTAGCCCGCCTGCCAGCTGTCGGTCCCCGCGGCGCGCAGGGCGGTCTCGTACTCGGCGCGGGTGGCCGGCATGGCGTGGATGGAGGGGCCGCCCAGCACCTTGTCGTCGTCGTCGAGGTCGAGGAAGTGGGCGGGGTCGCGGTCGCTGTCGTGCTCGCGGCCGGCGCTCTTGGAGCGGTCGGGCTCGCGGGCGAGCTCGCCGATTTCGGCGGCGACGCCCGGCGCGCGGAGGAAGGCGGGAAGCTCCGGCGGCAGGGCTTCGGCGCCCAGGGTCCCGACGATCCGGTGCCCGGTCGCGCCCCAGGCCAGCGCCTGTGCGGGCGCGGCGAGCGCAAGGGCCGCCAGCAGGGCCGCGGCCTTGCGCATCAGGCGACGCCCAGCGCGGCCTCGACGCGCGCCACCCAGGCTCTGACCGCCGGATAGCCGGCAAGGTCGAAGCCGCCTTCATGGGCGACGCGGGTGTAGGCGACGAGGGCGATGTCCGCGAGCGTCAGGGCCTCGCCGACGAGGAAGGGGGAGGCGGCCAGCGCCTCTTCCATCCGGGCCAGCGCCGCCTCGCCGCGCTCGATCAGTCTGGGGTCCAGCTCGTCGCGGCTCATGCCCAGGAAGGCGACCCGGAAACGGACGACGGCGATGTAGGGCTCGTGGCTGTACTGCTCCCAGAACAGCCATTCGAACATCTTGGCGCGGGCGTAGGCGTCGGCCGGGATCAGCGCCGATCCTTCGGCCAGATGGACGATGATGGCGTTGGATTGGGCGAGCGGGCGGCCGTCTTCGAGGATGACGGTCGGAACCTGGCCCGCCGGATTCATCCCCAGAAATTCCGGCGTGCGCGTGGCGCCGCTCATGACGTCGACTTCCTGCCATTCACACGGAATATCAAGGAATTGCGCCGTCCATTTAACCTTCAGGCAGTTGCCGGAACGGCTATCTCCGTAGAGGCGTAGGGCCATGGCGGGGGTGCTTTTGAGGGTTGTCAGGCGCGGCAGAGGTACCTTAAGCAGGGACTACGCGACAGCCCCGCTATGGAGGAAACCCCACATGCGACGCCTCGCCGGCCTCATGGGCGCCTTAGCCCTGATTCCCCTCGCGACGCCTGCGTACGCCGAGACTTCCTCCGATCCGATCGGCGATCTGATCGTCAAGGCGATCGCCATCATCAGCCTGCCGTCGGTGCCGGACTGGCGCCTGAAGGCGACGCTCTATCACGCCGGCGCGAAGGGCGTGGGCGCGCTGGATTCCATCGGCTGCAAGCCCGTGGCGATGCGCACGGTGGCGGTCGACACCCACCGCATTCCCAAACACACGGTGCTCTACATCAAGGAAACCGACGGGCTGGTGATGCCGGACGGCCGCAAGCACGACGGCTTCTGGTACGCCTCCGACACCGGCGGCGCGATCAAGGGCGACCGGATCGACCTCTACACCGGCAAGGGCAAGGGTTCGATGAACCCGCTGATGGACTTCAACCTCAAGAGCCTGACCGTCTTCAAGGTCGGCGTCTTCAAGGGCTGCCCGCCGGCCTAGATATCCCCGCCCACGTTGGGGGGCGCGCCAGGCGCGCGGGCGACGTGGATTCCGCACTCGGTCTTGTCCTGCCCGGCCCAGCGGCCGGCGCGCAGGTCGTCGCCGTCGTCGACGGGGCTGGTGCAGGGCCAGCAGCCGATCGACGGGAAGCCCTGCGCCACCAGCGGATGGGCCGGCAGGTCGTGCTCGGCGGCGTAGGCGTCGATGTCCGCCTTGGTCCAGTTGGCCAGCGGGTTGAACTTGGTGTGCGGCGCGGCGTCCTCGACCACCTTCAGCCGCAGCCGGTCGCCGCCCTGGAAGCGCTTGCGGCCGGTGATCCAGGCGTCGAAGCCCTCCAGCGCGTGATCGAGCGGGATCACCTTGCGGATGTTGCAGCAGGCGTCGGTGTCGCGCTTCCACAGGTCCGAGTTGGGGTCCTGGGTGGCGAGGTCCTGGTAGCGGGGCCGAAGGTCGCGGACGTCCGTCAGGCCCAGCCGCGCGGCCAGGCTCTTGCGGTAGTCCAGCGTCTGGCCAAACAGCATGCCGGTGTCGAGGAAGAGCACCGGGATCGAGGGATCGACCTGCGCGGCCATGTGCAGCAGCACCGCCGACTCCGCGCCGAACGAGGAGACGAGCGCCAGCTTGCCGCCGAACTCGCGCCAGGCGCGGCGGATGATCTCGACAGGATGGGCGTCGCGCAGCTCGGCGTCGAGCGCCTCGGCCAGCGTGCGCGGCCGTTCGAGTTGGTCGTACGCCATCACCGCCTCCGTTCCTCGAAGGCGGGGACAAGGTCGTCGGTGGCGCGCTGGTAGACGTGGCGATAGCGCGCGACCGCGGCGGCCACCGCTTCGGGCGTCGCGCCGTCGGCCGGGGCGAAGGCGTCGAAGCCGCAGCGGAGCATGAAGCGCGCCTGCTCGAGCAGCACATCGCCCACAGCGCGGACTTCGCCGGTGAAGCTGTAGCGCTCGCGCAGCAGCCGGGCGGAGGAGTAGTGGCGCCCGTCACGGAACTTCGGGAAGACCAGCGCCACCACCGCGATGCGCGGCAGGTCGTAGGCGAGGTCCTCGACGGCTTCTTCGGCCTGCACCCGCACGCCGACCGCCCGGTTGGAGCCGATCAGGGCGTCGCCCTCGGCCTGGAAGCGCGTCATCGACAGGATCACCGGGCCTTCGGGGACGGCGTCCTCGTCGGCGACGTCGATGAAGACGTCCTCGGCTTCGATAAGGCCGGCGTCCGTCAGCTTAATGAGCTTCGGCATAGACAGCCTCCTTGAAGGGAGCCATGCCGACGCGGCGGAAGGTGTCGAGGAAGCGCTCGTCGCCTTCGCGGACCTTGCGGTAGGTGTCGACCAGGGTCTCGACGGCGTCGGTCACCCGGTTGGCTGGCAGGGCGGGGCCAAGGATCGAGCCGAGGCTGGCGTCCTCCGCGCCCGAGCCGCCGAGCGTGAGCTGGTAGAATTCCTCGCCCTTCTTGTCGACGCCCAGGATGCCGATGTGGCCGACGTGGTGGTGGCCGCAGGCGTTGATGCAGCCGCTGATCCGGATCTTCAGCTCGCCGATGTCCTCGGCGGCCTGGATGTCGGCGAAGCGCTCGGCGATGTGCTGGGCGACCGGAATGGCGCGGGCGTTGGCCAGCGTGCAGTAGTCGAGGCCCGGGCAGGCGATGATGTCGCTGATCAGGCCCATGTTCGGCGTGGCCAGGCCCGCCGCCTTCAGCGCCTCGTAGACTTCCGGCAGGTTGTCCAGCTTCACGTGCGGCAGGATCAGGTTCTGCTCGTAGTTGACCCGCACCTCGTCCATCGAGAACCGCTCGCCGAGATCGGCGACCAGCTCCATCTGCTCGGAGCTCATGTCGCCCGGCGTCTCGCCGGGGACCTTCAGCGAGACGTCGACGATGGCGTAGCCGGGGATCTTGTGGGGGTGGACGTTGCGGCGCACGAACCGCGCGAAGGCGGGGTCGCTTTCCTTGGCCGCCTCGAACACCGCCGAGCGGGGAGGCAGGGTCTCGAACTCACGGGCGAAGTCGGCGCGGATGCGGGCCAGTTCCTCGTCGGGCAGGTCGACGGCTTCCTTGTCGGAGGCTTCCCACTCGGCCTCGACCTGGCGGGCGAATTCCTCGGCGCCCAGCGAGGCGACCAGCACCTTGATGCGGGCCTTCCAGATGTTGTCGCGCCGGCCGTAGCGGTTGTAGACCCGCAGGATCGCCTGCAGGTACGACAAGAGGTGGCGGGTCGGCAGGAACTCGCGGATCGTGGGGCCCAGATAGGGCGTGCGCCCCAGCCCGCCGCCGACCATCACTTCGAAGCCCAGCTCACCGTCGCGGCCCCGGCGCATGGCCAGGCCGATGTCGTAGATGCGGGCCGCCGAACGGTC
>CAMLKO010000093.1 GCA_946480495.1 uncultured Caulobacteraceae bacterium | reverse complement strand
GGGCCGGGGTCCGGAGGAGGGGCCCCGTGGAGTTTTGCCCCCCCCCCCGGGGGGTCAGCGGCGAACGGCGTTCGCTTCGGCGGCTTGCTTGAGGCGGTCGTGGCAGGGTTTGCAGAGGGTCCAGAGGTTGGCCTCGGACCAGAACAGCGTCGGGTCGCCGCGATGGGGGACCTTGTGGTCGGCCACCAGGCGGGAGGTGTCGGCCTCGAGGCGACCGCAGCCGGGCCACTGGCAGGTGAACAGGTCGCGGGTCAGGACCTGGATGCGGAGGCCGCGCTCGGGATGCTTCCAGCGAGCCAGGTGATACCAGGACCGGCCGGCCTCGCCCCGGTCGTCGTGGCCGTGAGCGTCGGTGACCCGGCGCATCCGCTCAGGAGCGCTGGCGATCCGCGCCGTTGGCGTGCGCAGTCGGCCCATGTCCCTTAGGAACGACAAAGCCCGCCGCGGCTAGACCGGGCGGGCTGGAAGGCTACCGCACACGGAGCGACTCTGGCTCCATGGGCTGCAGGGCGGGGTCTGTGTGGCCTAGGACGCGACCGACTGGGGATGAGCAAGCTTCCGCATGTCGACCGTGGCGATGCGCGAATCACCGCCGATGAGGGAGATTAGGATCGCGACTCGACGACCGTCAATGTCCTCCTGGAAGATGCCCTGCACCAGACCGTCCAGCGTCACCACCCGGTCGCCCGGCTTGAAGCTGACGGCCGCCGCCGCGCCCTCGGCGCCGAAGCCCTCGAGCACCTTGAGCTCCTGCGCCCGCACCTTCTCGATGAACTCGTTACGCACCCCGATCGGCCGCTGCATCGTGCACATCACCCGCGTCACGCCCCGCGTCCCGAACAGCGCCTGCCAGCGGCAGGCCTCGCGGGTGATCCGCACGAACAGGTAGCGCGGGAACAGGGGCACCGGATGCACCCCGCCGAAGCGATGGCGCACCGGGCGCATCGGCAGATAGACCTCGAACCCCTGCGCCTCCAGCTGCGCCTTGGTCGGCCGCTCGCACTGGCCCTTGGTCAGCACCACGATCCAGGCCGAGTAGGGCGTGCTCGCATCGACCGGCCGATCCTTCAGCCCAGATCCCGTCATCCGCCCACTCCCGCGTTTGCTGTTTGGTTGAAGCGCTCGACGCGCAACTCGTGCTTGCTCAGCCACCACCAGGCCGTCGAGCCGAACCAGGCGGCGGCGACGCCGGTGCGGGCCAGCAGCACCCGGCGCTCGCCGTCCCAGCGGCAGGGGTCGAGGTAGTTGGCCGTCGCTCCCTCGCCGAAGCTGTCCAGGAAGTCGTCACGAAGATCGGACGGCCCCGGGAACCGCGGCCCCGCGGCCTTCGCCGGTGCAACAGCGCCGGCCGCCGCACCCCGCACATCCGCCGGCAGCCAGGCCCGCCACCGCTCGCTCAGCAGCCACTTCTCGAAGGCCGGCGCGCCGTAGTCGCCCTTGGCCAGCGCCCGGTCGCGGGCCACATAGTCGGCGATCGCGGCCAGCAGCACGTCCGGCGCAACCTCGGCGGTGACGGACAGCCACGCCTGCCGGGCCCGGGGGAAGTCGGTTACCGCCAGCCCGGTCTGCGGATAGGCCGCCAGGGCCTCGTCGAACCCGGCGCTCCGCGCGCGCTCGCACACGGTTAGAGCGTCAGCTCTAACCTCAGTTCTATTCAGTTCATTAGGGGTGAATCCAGCTGCACCCGAATGGTCGCTTTCTTGCACCCCAATGGCCGATTGGGGTGCAGAATTTGCACCCGAATCCGCCGGCGCGCCGAGCCCCGGAACCAGCGGCGCCAGCTGGTAGATCGCCACCACCCGCGCGCCCTTCGGACCCGGCGTCAGCTCGTGCGCTCGGCCCGTGCGCCGGATCAGCCCCTCGCCCTCGAAGCGCGCGATGCGCAGCTGCACCGTGCGGCGGGAAACGTTGACCGCCGTGGCCAGCGTCTCGACCTTCGACCAGGCGCAGCAGTCGGCGTCGGCGAATTGCGCCAGCCGATAGAGGATGAACTTTGAGGTCGGATCGAGCTGCTGCTGGTCGTTGACCCACTTCAGCAGATCTTCCTTGGTGGTCGGCAGCGGGCTCATGGACGCCCCCGCTGCATCCACTCGGCGAACGCCGCGCGCCAGCGGCGGCGGTAAGCCTCGTAGGCCTCGTTCTTTTCACGGGCCCAGGCGACAAAGGACGACCGCAGCGGACTCACAGCCAGCCCCGCTCGGCGGCGACGAAGCGCGCCATGGTGAACAGGTTTTCCTCGAGCCCCTCGCCGCGCGTCACCCGCGACTTGGGCACCCACTTGGCGCCGCCCTTCTGGCCGTCGATGACCAGCAGCCAGGCGTCGTCGGTCTGCGCCGCCACCCGCATCGGCAGGCTCACCGGCGTGACGTCGCGCACCGGCTTGGCGGGCTTGCCGAACAGGTCGCCGTTGACGGGCTCGCGCGGCTTCATGCGCCCGGCCGGGCGTTGTGCTCGCGGCCGTCGATCAGGCGACCGGCGCGCTTCTTGCCGACGCGGCGAACGGAGCGGTGATCCGGAAAGGTGAAGTGGTCACCCGGCCCCTCGACCTCGGAAACCGACGCCCATTCGCCGTTCTGCTTGTGGTGGAAGGCGACGCCTGCCGCCGCGCACTGGTCGCGCAGATCCCGGAACCATTGAGGGTTCGACGGCCTGGCCTTGTGCTTGCCCTGGTCGGTCTCGCCACCCGTTATGACCCAGTCGAGACCCACGGCCGGGCCTGTCGGCGCCGGGCCGTTGATGTCCCAATCGCCTTGATAGGCCAGCCCACTTTCGACGTAGCGCCCGCGTAGGCTGTCGAGGTGAATGCCCGCCCGGATCGAGTCGGGAACCTTCGGCAGTATGCAGACGCGCGTCAGGTCCACAGGCCCCAGCAGCGGCTCCATGCTCAGGAACGCGAACGCCGGGTTCAGCGCCGCCTTCGCCGCCAGCAGCACCGGCACGTCCCGGTCCGCCTCCTCCTGGTTGACGACGGTGCAGCCGATGGCGGCGTTGGCCGGCCAGGCCTTGCGCCGATAGACGTCGTCATCGAGGACGCCGGCCAGCGCATCGAACAGGTCGACGATGTTCCGCGGCCGCTTGGTCAGCAGCAGCCACGTCAGGTTAGGCGTCGCCGCGATCAGCGCGAACAGCTCGGCTCGCCATTCGAGCGGGACCTGGTTGTCGAACACATCCGCCAGCGAGCTGCAGAACACGAACGGCCGCGTCCCGTCCTTCGCCGCCTGCCGGTTCCACGCCAGCGGCTTCCGGCGGTTCACCTCGCTGGTCAGCGCCCGCGTGCCGACGCCGACGCCGGGCGCGCCCCACGTCACCCGCCCCAGCCGCGTATCCATCAGGTGCTCGGCGTAGCAGCCGTCGCACCCCGGACCGACCTTCATGCAGCCGATCCAGTGGTTGTGGGTCTTGTCCGCCCACGAGATCAGGGTGTCGTCGGCCATCAGCAGCGCCTCGGTGATCTCGGGATGTTGGGAAGGTCTTTCAGGTCGCCCGGTCGTTTGAGCCGGTCGCGCGTGCCGGGCGGAATCGGCACGATGGTCGCCAGCCGCCGCGACGGGGCGGGCACGAGCCATACGAACCAGGCGTAGAAGGCGGCGGTCGAGCCGTTCGGCTCCCAGCGGCCCTTGTGCATCGGCAGCCGCTCGATGAACGGCGCGAAGATCGTCAGCGGATGATCGCGATACAGCAGCCGGTAGCGTCCCGGCGTCTCCAGCACGCCCGCGCGCATTAGCATCGCCACGCCTCGTCGCGCGCGCTTCAGCGCTGTCCGGATAAACGGATCGATGAGGGAGAACGGTGGGTTGGTGACGATCCAGTCCGCCTCGAACGGCGGCGGCGCCTCGCCCAGGAAGTCGAAGATCGCGTGGCGCCCATACGGGACCAGGTCGGAGACGTGCACCGTCTCGAAATAGTCGGCCAGGCCGTGCGCCATGTGCCCCTGCCCGCAGGCCGGCTCCCACACCGAGCCCGCCCGCGGATCGAGCCGGCGGATCAGCTCCCCGCCCGCCCGCGCGCCCCACGGCGGCGTCGGGTAGAAGTCCGCGTCGTCGGGCGCCGTCGCCCGGCGCGAGGCCATGACGGCACGGTGATCGCGGGGCTTGATGGCGAGCCCGCTCATGCGACCCGCTCCGCAAACAGGCCCTGCTCAAGCGTGGCCGCAGGGTTAAGCCAAAGCACTTCAGATCTCGGCCACGCCCCATCGGCCAGCGCCGGTCGCTCCACCCGCTTCCAGTCCGGCAGGTGTGCGTCGTAGAGCGGCGCGGGATAGCCCGACAGCACCACCTTGCCCGCCAGCCCGCGCAGCGCCGTCAGTAGCGCGCGATGGTCGGCCTCGGTCAGCTCGTGCCGATACTCGCCCCGGTTTCGCGTGCGCGTCTCCGGCAGGTAGGGCGGATCGACGTAGTGCAGCGTGTCGGGCCCGTCGTGCGCGGCCATCACCACCAGCGCGCCGCGATGCTCGACGATGACGCCGCTCAGCCGCTCGACAAACCCGTTGATCGCGTCCGGATAGTTGCGCCAGTCGATGGCCGGCGTGGTGCCGGACCTTTTGCTGTTGGCGCGAAAGCCGGTCGGCTTGGTGATGTTGGGCGCATCGGACCCGAACCCCATCAGGGACCGCACGATCATCCGCCGCGCCCGCTCGACCGGATCGTCGGCCTCGTCATAGGCGGCGAAGAATTCGTCGCGCGCGAACGGCGTCAGCCGAAGTTGTTGTTCAAGCCTTCGCGCTGTCTCTTCTTCGCGCAGCACTCTGAAGACATTCACGACGTCGCCGTCGAGGTCGTTGTAGACTTCGGCATAGGCCCGAGGCTTGCGCAGCAGCACCGACGCCGCGCCGCCGAACGGCTCGACGTAGATGCGGTGCGGCGGCAGGTTGGCGATCACCCACGGGGCCAGCATCCACTTGCCGCCATGCCATCGCAGGACTGGACGGGAGGGCGTCACTCGAACAGCCCCGGGAACGCCGCCTTGATCGGCTCTACTGCGCCGACCTCCAGCAGATAACCCCGGCCCCACACTGTGGTGATCGCCGCGCCAATCCCAAGGCCCCGCAAGGCCTTGCGCAGGACGCTGATGTGGACCTTGACCAGCTGTTCCTCGACCTCGTGCGGCTCACCGCGCGCCACCGCGCACAGCAGGGTCTCGGTCGACACCAGATGGCCAGGCGTCTCCATCAGGCGCAGCAACGCCCTCGCCTGGCCGCCGCGCCCTATCGAGGTCGCGGCAAAACCGTGCCGCAGCCTCGCCACGACCTGCACAAACCGGTCGGACGCAGCCTCTTCCACGCGGAGGCGCGCGCGTTGCGAACGCCAGGCCTCAAGCTGGGCGCAATGGGTTCAGGATCAGATTACGACTACACGTCG
>CAMLKO010000092.1 GCA_946480495.1 uncultured Caulobacteraceae bacterium | reverse complement strand
TCGACTTCGCCGAGAACGTCGAGCCGAACAGCCGCCTCTCCTGCCAGATCAAGGTCAGCGACGAGCTCGACGGCCTCGTCGTGCGCATGCCCGAGAGCCAGCACTAGCTCTCGAAGCTCAGCTCCGGCTGGGCGGCTTCGACCTGGACGGCTTCGGGCAGGTGGCAGGTGAAGAGGGCGCCCGCGCCCGGCTCGCTCTCCAGCGCCACCCAGCCGCCGTGCAGCTCCACCAGCGCCTTTACCAGAGCCAGACCCAGCCCCGGCCCGCCGCGGTCGCGGCCCACGAAGCGGTCGAAGATGTGGGCCTGCACGTGGAAGGGGATGCCGCGGCCGGTGTCGGCCACATGCAGCTGAACTTCGCCAAGCCCCCGCTTCGCCGATAGCGCCACCGTGCCGCCGGGCGGCGTCTGGCGCAGGCCGTTTTCCACGAGATGATCGAGGATCTGGGCGAGCCGGTGGGCGTCGCCGCGCATCGAGCCGACCTCGTGGGCGTCCTCCACCACCACCTTGACGCCGAGGGTCTCGGCCTCGCCCTGCCAGCGCGCGGCGACGTCGGTCAGCAGCTCGTTGACGCTGACGTCGATGATCTCCAGGCCCATCTCGCCGGCGTCGATCTGGGCGATGTCGAGGACGTCGTTGATCGAGCGCGCGAGCTGGGTCGCCGCCGAGCGCACCGAGCCGATGTAGCCGCGCGCGCGGTCGCTGAGCTTCTCGCCGCCATGCTCCAGGAGCTCGGAATAGCCGATGATGGTGGTGAGCGGCGTGCGCAGCTCGTAGGAGACGTTGCCCACGAACTCCCGCTTCAGCCGCTCGGCTTCGGCCAGCGCCGTTTCGCGGGCCGCGAGCGCGCTTTCCAGCTGGCGGGTGTCGGTGACGTCGGCAAAGGCGATCAGGGTGGCGCCGTCCGGCAACGGCCGCGACTGGTAGGCCACGATGCGGCTGTCGGAGGTCTTCACCTCGCCGGCCATCGGGGCGCGGGCGACCGGATCGGGGTCGGCGACGCGGCCCTTCAGCTCGCGCCAGAAGGCCTGGTCGTGCAGGCGCGGGATGCAGAGCTCGACCACGCCCTCGAAGTCGCCGGCCGCCGACAGCTCGATGGGGGTCACGTTCCAGAAGCTGGCGAACGCCTCGTTGTGCAGCCGCAGGCGCCCGTCCGAGCCGAACACGGCGACCGCGTCGGAGAGCTTGTCGAGCGTCGCCTGCTGCACCTGGATCAGCGCGTTGTACTGCGCCTTCAGCTTCAGCTCGTCGGTGATGTCGGAGAACAGGACCAGCAGGCCGCCCAGCGGGTGCGGCTGGCGCACCACCTTCAGGGTGCGTCCGTCGGGCAGGGTCCAGAGGTCGTCCGGCTGGGGCCCGAGGTTTTCGTAGTGGGCCAGTTCGCCCGCCTTCCACTTGGCGTAGTCGGCGGTCTCGGGCAGGCGGCGGCGCTGACGCAGGCGGTCGAGGATCTCGCCATGGCCCGGCCGCTCGGCGAGCCAGGCCGGCTCCAGCCCCCACAGCTCGGCGAAGGCGGCGTTGTGGAAGGAAAGCCTGCGCTGCTGGCTGAAGATGGCGACCGCCTCGTCGATGTGGTTCAGGGTCTCGTCGTGGGCCTCGACGTGGCGCCTCAGCGTCTCGCGCATCTCCTCGACTTCGGTGGCGTCCTGCGCCCAGACGCCGACCCCGCCGCCCTCCAGCGGTTCGGCCACGAAGCGGAAGGCGCGGCGCCGTCCGCCCGCGGTCGCCCAGCGCACCGTCTCGCGCCGCTCGCCCAGGTTGGCGGCCTCGCTGACCAGCGCGTCGGCCGCGCGGTCGAAGGTCAGGTTCCTGGCGATGGCCTCGGCGGCGTCGGGGACGTCCACCGCCTCCAGCCAGGCCTTGTTGGCCCACTGCAGGGTTCCGTCGGCCGCCGCGATCCAGGCCGGTTCCGAACGGGTGTCGAGGAAGGCGGCAAACCGCGCCGCCGTCGGCAGCGCCGCCCCCGCCCCTTCCGCGGCCGACAGCCGAAGCCACGCCAGCGCGCCGGCCGTGCGTCCCTCCACCGAGACGACGCCGTTGGGCCCCCGCGCCTCGAAGGCGCAGGGCTCGCCGCGGTCGAACAGCACCTTCAGCCGCCGCGCATGGTCGGGATCGGCCCGCATCAGGGCGTTGAGCAGCCCTTGAGGCTCGGGCAGATCGAGCTCGAAGACGGCGGCGCAGGCGGCCAGGCTGTCGGCGCCGGAGGCGAGGCTCGCGTGGCCGTCCTCGACCACCACCAGCGCGCTGTCGAACGCCTCGACCGAGGCCTGGGCCAGCTGGGCGTCGCCGCTCAGCTCGGCGATCCTGGTCTGCAGGGCGCGCACCCGGTCGTCCGTGCGGCGCCGCTGGATCAGCGCCCACAGCGTCGCGCAGACGGCAAGGCTGATCGCGCCTGCCGATGCGGCGAGGATCAGCTCCTGCGGGTCCATCGGGCTGCCCGTCGAATCAACATCCTCTCAGGATAGGCCTCACGGCCTCCGCTGGCGAACGCGGCGGGCGAAGCCTTATATGCGTCGTCATGAACGCGATCCTCTATCCCGTCGCCCCGAACGCCGAGGCCGCGCTGTCCGCGGCCATGGGTACGGCCGCGCGCGAGCGGGAAGCCAAGGAAATCGCCGGCCGGGACGTGGAATTCATCTCAGAGGACGTCGGTCCCGCCTTCGAGACCCCCGAGGCGGCGGAAGCGGCGCTGGGCAAGTATCTGGAAGGCGGCGCGGCGCGCCTGCGCGAGGTGGTGGCCAAGGTGAAGGGCCGCACGCCGGTGATCGCGCCCGTCCGGCCGGTCTATGAGGGCGGCCACCGCTGGCCGAGGGCCGAGGCGCCGCTGACCAAGACCGTCTGGCGGCTGTCGGTCTCCTACTGGCGCATCGTCGACCCCGCCCGCTTCGCCGAGCTGGAGCAGGCCCGCAAGGCGCGCAAGGCCGCGGCCGGCGAGCAGCTGGGCCGCGACGCCCTGCGCGCGCTGGCCCGCCAGCCGCTGCAGCCGGTCAAGCCGCAGCAGCCGCTCGACGTGGGCCTCTTCGAATACCGGCTGCCCGAGGCGCCGGACATCGTGATCCCCGACGAATGAAGAACAACTGGAGCCGAGCCGTCCCGCCCAGTCTCGACGACATCGCCGAGATCGCCGACGCGGCCTTCAACACCCTGCCGCCGCACCTGCGCGCGCTGGCCGGCGAGGTGGTCTTCCAGATCGCCGACTTCGCCGAGGAGGAGGTGCTGGAGACGCTGGGCCTCGACAACCCCTTCGACCTGACCGGCCTCTACCAGGGCGTCGACCTGTCGCGCCGCTCGGTGATGGACCCGCAGCGGCTGCCGCCGATGATCTTCCTCTACCGGCGGCCGATCCTGGACGAGTGGATGGAGCTGGAAGACGTCTCGCTGGAAGAGCTCGTCACCCACGTGCTGATCCACGAGATCGGCCACCATTTCGGCCTGTCGGACGACGCCATCGCCGCGATCGAAGCCAAGGCGTAAACGCGCCGTTCACAAACTTGACGCCCCCGTCACTTTTTGATTGACCCGGACTTGTTGCTGTGGACACTATGCAAAGTCGCAGAGGTCCGGGCGAAACGGACCCGCATGCCCCGGCCGGAGGAGAGTTTCAGTGACCGACAAGAACATCACCAAGGACGCCATGTATGACGCGGTGGCGCCGGACGACTTCGAGTCGATGCTCGAGCTCGACCGCTACAACAACCGCTCCCCGGCGTTCGACAAGATCATCTCGGCGACCCACGACCACTTCTGGGATCCGCTGAAGAAGGAATACATCGACTTCGACACGCCCTGGGACATGGAGAACGATCCGCTCGTTCCCGAGGACCTGGTGGTGTCGCTGTCCACCAACTACGTCTCCAACCACCTCTCCGACCCGAAGGAGCGCACGCGCTTCATCAACCAGTCGGTGCTGCGGGCCTTCTCCTCCATCCTGCACGGCGAGCAGGGCGCGCTGAACCTGTCGGCCAGCCTCTGCCACGTGCTGAAGGACCAGGGCGCGCAGGAATACGCCGCCAACCAGACGCGCGAGGAAGCCCGCCACGTCACCGCCTTCGCCAAGTACATCAAGGCCCGCTGGGGCCGTCCGGTCGAGTGCGGCCCGACGCTGAAGGACCTGCTGGTCGAGATCATCGGCGCGCCGGAGGTCTACAAGAAGATCATCGGCATGCAGATGCTGGTCGAGGGCCTGGCCATGGGCGCCTTCGCCACCTTCTACACCAAGATGTACGACCCGCTGGGCAAGCAGCTGCTGCAGCTCGTCATGACCGACGAGGCCTTCCACCACAAGTTCGGGAAGATCTGGGCCGACCGGACCATTCCCAAGCTGTCGCCGGAAGAGCACGCCATCGTCGAGGACTGGGCCGCCCACTGCTTCCAGGCCGTCCTGTTCAACCTGGTCGGACCCAGCCAGCAGCGCGACCTCTACGAAGAGTTCGGCCTCGATCCTGAAAAGGTCATTGCCGAGTTCGCGGAAATCATGACGGACGACGAACGTCGCGAGCTGATGAAGGAACAGACCAACATCTTCCGGGTGCTGGTCAAGACGCTGCTCAATGCGGGTATCATCACGGACCGCACGCGCGCCTTCTATGCCATGTACGTCGACCTTGATGAGTTGAAGGCGGAAGGCGACCGGATGGTTGGTGACGATATTGCCGAAGACGGCATCCGTTACCTGCAGACCATCAACTTCAAGGATCGCCCGGCCCAACCGATCAGCATCGCTGCGGAGTAGCTCCCCCCGCCGCTCCCTGCGATACTGAACGCCCCGCCGCATCCCCCCGCGGCGGGGCGTTTTCGTTTTGCCGTAGCGGGTGAAGACGCTACAACTCCGGGCTGAGCTGTGAGAGGGCGGCTGTGGGCGTAAAGAACGTTGTGGCGGCGAGCCTGCCCTTGACGGGCTGCGCCATGGACCAGGCTGACGCGGTCGGTATCGGCCTGTTCGGCCTGGCCGTCATGATCGTCCTGCCCGTTCTGCTCTATCGGCCCATGAAGACCTGGATCGACCGGCGCAATCACGCCCGGCGCATGAGCCGCGCCTGGCGGGAGTCGCGGGCGACCGGCCGGCCGCCGTGGCAGATAAGAGCGCAGCGTTCGCGCAAGCGCCGGAGCACTTGACCTCGAACGAAAACGGAACAGAGTCGGGCGATGGACGTCGCCCTTTCCATCGTCACCGTCAGCCGGCCCGAGACCACCCAGGCCGTGACCCGCGGCGCCGGGCGCCTGCTGGCCGCGCTGGGCTACGCCCCGCTGGCTGAGGTGGTCCTGCCGAACGGCCGCCGCGCCGACCTGATGGCGCTGGGTCCGAGGGGCGAGCTGGTCATCGCGGAGGTGAAGTCGAGCCGCGAGGACTACCTCACCGACCTGAAGTGGGGCGA
>CAMLKO010000091.1 GCA_946480495.1 uncultured Caulobacteraceae bacterium | reverse complement strand
GGCTCGCGCATCGAGGCGCCGCCCAGACCCCCGAAGCCGCCGGAGGAGATGTTCTGGCGCTCGTACTGCAGGAGCCGCTTGGCGATCTCCCAGCCGCCGTTCAGCTTGCCGACCAGCTGGTCCTTGGGGACCTTCACGTCGGTGAAGAAGGTCTCGCAGAAGGGCGAGGAGCCGCTGATCAGCTTGATCGGGCGCGGTTCGACGCCGGGGCTCGTCATGTCGAACAGGATGAAGCTGATGCCCTCGTGCTTCTTGGAGGTGTCGGTGCGCACCAGGCAGAAGATCCAGTCGGCCTCGTCGGCGTAGGAGGTCCAGACCTTCTGGCCGTTGATCAGGTAGTGGTCGCCCTTGTCCTCGCAGCGGGTCTGCAGGCTGGCGAGGTCGGAGCCGGCGCCCGGTTCGGAGTAGCCCTGGCACCAGCGGATTTCACCGCGGACGATGGAGGGGATGAACCTCTTCTTCTGCTCCTCGGTGGCGTATTCCAGCAGCACCGGTCCGAGCATCCACAGGCCGAACGACATCAGCGCCGGCCGCGCGCCGATGCGCTTCAGCTCCTGGTCGAGGACCTTGGCCTCTTCCTTGGAAAGCCCGCCGCCGCCGTATTCCTTGGGCCAGGTCGGCGCGGTCCAGCCCTTCTCGCCCATGCGCTTGGTCCACAGCGCGATGTCGGGGTTGGAGTATCTGGTCTTGCGGCCGCCCCACGGCGCGTCGTCTTCCGACGTCATCGGCTCCTTCAGCGAAGGGGGGTAGTTGGCCTCGAGCCAGGCGCGCGTCTCGGCGCGAAAGGCCTCCAGATCGGCGCCGCCGAAATCGGCCATGATCTTGCTCCCTTGGGCGTGTGTCCTGTCGGCGCGCACCTTAGCGCCCGGCGCGAACGGGGCAAGCGGAGTCAAACGCCCGTTCGAAGGTGGCCGGACACAAAACGGGCTATAGAGAGCGCGCATGCGAGTCATCACCGAGGCCAAGCCCGCCGCCTTCGCCTATGCGCCGACGCTGGCCGCGGCGCTGGCGCTGATCGCGGGCGCCATGCTGCTGGCGTCGGGCGCGACGCCGTCTGAGCCGTCGCGGTTCATCCGGCTGTTGGCGGTCGCCCCGCCGCTGCTGATCGAGATCAGCCACTTCCTCTCGTCGATCCTGGGCCTGGTGCTGGTGCTGCTGGCGTTCGGGCTGCGCGCGCGGCTGGACGCGGCCTGGACCGCGACGCAAGGCGTGCTGATCGCGGCGGCCCTGCTGGCGCTGTCGAAGGGCTTCAACTGGGAAGAGTCGGCCGTGCTGATGGGCGCCTTCGGCGTCATCTTCCCCTTCCACGGCGCCTTTCCCCGCAAGGCTCGCCTGAGCCGGATGGAGATCACGCCGGGCTGGCTGCTGTCGGCGGCGGCGGTGCTGGTCGGCGCGGCGGCGCTCGGCTGGTGGGCCTTCGCCAACGCCGACTATGCCGACGAGCCCTGGTGGAAGGTGATGGCCGACGCCGATGCGGCGCGGGCGGTGCGCTCCTCGGCCGGCGCGGCGGTGCTGCTGCTGGCCGTCGGGGTGTGGCGGCTGCTGGCCAGCGCGGCGACCCCGCCGGTGGTGGGCGAGGAGGACCCGGACTTCGAGCGGGTCCGCGCCATCCTCGCCAACGCCGAGCACGCCGAGCCGTGGTCGAACCTGGCGCTGCTCGGCGACAAGCGGTTCCTGTTCTCGCAGAGCGGCGAGAGCTTCCTGATGTTCGGGGTGCGGGGGCGGTCGTGGATCGCGCTGGGCGGCCCCGTCGGCCGGCACGCCGAGCGGATGGAGCTGCTGTGGCGCTTCCGCGAACTCGCCGACGCGCATGCCGCGCGGGCGGCCATCTACGGCATCGGGCCGGAGGACCTGCCCGACGTGGTCGAGCTGGGCTTCTCGATCCAGAAGACCGGGGAGTCGGCGACGACGCCGCTCGACAGTTTTTCGCTCGAGGGCCGCAAGCGCGAGACGCTCCGGCGCAACTGGCGCAAGGCCGGCCAGGGGGCGGTCTTCGAAGTGCTCGAACCCGGCGAGGCGGAAGCCTGCATGGACGAGCTGCAGCGCGTCTCCGACGACTGGCTGGACCACCATGCGGGCGGTGAGAAGGGCTTCTCGATGGGCGGCTTCACGCCCCGCTACGTCGCCGAGTTTCCGGTGGCGGTGGTGAAGGTGGACGGCAGGATCGTGGCGTTCGCGACGCTGTGGATCACCGCCTCCAAGGCGGTCTTCTCGATGGACCTGATGCGCTACGACGACACGGCGCCGAAGAACGTCATGGACTACCTGTTCGTCGAGCTGCTGCACTGGGGCCGCAACCAGGGCTACGTCGCCTTCGAGTTCGGCATGGCGCCGCTCGCGGGCCTCGACGACCGGCCGCTGGCGCCGATCATGTCGCGGGTCGGCCGGCTGCTCTTCGAGCGCGGGGAGGAGATCTACAATTTCCGAGGCGTGCGCCGCTACAAGGACAAGTACGACCCGGTCTGGCAGCCGCGCTATATCGCGGCCCCGCACAAATGGACGATCCCGACGCTCTTGATGGACGTGGGCCTGCTGTCGTCCGGCGGCATGGCGGGCCTGACGAAACGGCCAAGGAAGGAAGAGGCGCCGGCGAAGGCCGCCTAGCGCCCCGTATGCAGTCCGGCGAGGTTGGCCAGGTGCACCAGCATCAACAGCGCCCCGGCCGATGACAGCACCATGATCGCCCGCCAGGGGATCAGCCTCACACCCCGCATCGGATCGGACGGCAGGGCGCCGCGCCAGCCGCATACGACGGCGACGGCGATGAAGGCGGCGAGCAGCGAGAGGGTGAGCGGATAGTCCATCGGGCTCCCTTGCCACCGCGTCCCCGGCTTTTCCACAGAAGATCGCCTCAGGCGCCAGATGTTGTGGCCTCAAGGCCGTGTGCACACCACCACTCGGTGCTAGCGTCCCAATTCAGTCAGTTTGTCGGGAGGCGATTCGCATGACGGCGCCCGCGCCCTGGAGCGTGAAGGGGATCGATCCCCGGGCCCGCGAGGTCGCCAAGGAACTCGCCCGTCGCGAGGGCCTGACGCTGGGCGAATGGCTGAACCGGATGATCGTCGAGCAGGACGGCGGGGCGCCGGAACCCGAGCCCGGCCGCTTCGCCCGCGCCCAGCCGGAGGATCCGATTCCGCTGGAGCCCTCGGTGCGCGGCCTGCTTGGCCGGGTCGAGCGTTCGGAGCGCGAGCAGATCGCCGTGGCCGCCCGCTTCGAGGGCATGGCCGAGGAGCTGCGCAACGACCAGATGCGGATGGCCGAGCGCATCCGGCGGATGGAGCAAAGTGGGGAAGGCTACGGCTCGACCGAGGCGCTGAGGGCGCTGGAGCAAACGGTCAGCCGCCTGGCCGGGCATCTGTATGAGACTGAGTCCATGAGCAACGACGCCCTGCGCGATCTCGGCGCCTGTTTCGTCAAGCTGGATGGCCGGCTGCGCAAGGTCGAGGGGTCGCAAGGCGGCGGGTCGCTGGGGGCCGAGCTCGACCAGGTGCGCGCCGAGATCGCGGCCATGGCGGAGTCGCTGGACCGCAAGATCACCCGCGCCGACACCGTCCACGCCCAGGCGCTGGAGCGGCTCGGCGAAGAGGTCGCCCGCATCAGCGAGCGGCTGGCCGAACGCATCGCCAACTCCGAGCGCCGCAACGCCATGGCGGTCGACGAGGTCGGCGAGCAGGTCGGCCGGGTCGCCGAACGCATCCACCAGCGCCAGGAGCGGGCCGCCGAGGACGTCGCCGACCGTCTGCGCCAGGCCGAGGAACGCACGGCGCGGATGCTGGAGGAGACCCGCGCCCAGATCGAGGCGAGCTTCGCGGCCGCCCGCTCGCGCTTTACGCCCGCCGACCTGCCGGCCACCGAGGCGGTCATCCGCGACCCGTTCGTGGGGATGGGTTCGCCGCTCGACGAGCCCGCGAGCTTCGCCGACCCGGACGGCGTCTCGACCCGCGAGGTCATCGACCAGGCCCGCGCCGAGGCCGCCGAGGCGGTTGCGCCCCGAATCGCGCGGCGCAAGGAGGGCTTCTCCTTCTTCGGATCGAGACGGAAGAAGAAGGGCGGCTCGACCACCACCCTGCAGACCGCGCTGTTCGTCACCGGCACGGCCGCCGCGCTGGGCGCCGGGGTCGCGAGCTACATGCTGGGCGTGGCCGAGCCCGCGCCGTCGACGGTGTCGGTGCCGGGCGCCGACAGCGTCTCGGGCGAGCCGCGTCTGGCCGTCGCGCTCGACCCCCAGCCGGCCGAGACCGCCAGGTCGCCCGTGATGCCCGCGCAGGAGAAGGCCGCGGCGCTCTACGCCGAGGCCGCCAAGATGCTGGCCGCGAAGAAGTGGGAGGGCGTCGACAAGCTGAGGCAGGCCGCCGCCCTGGGCTATCCGCCCGCGCAGTTCCATCTCGCGCGCCTGTACGAGACTGGCGGCCCGGGCGTCGTGAAGGACGAGATCGAGGCCCGCCGCTGGACCGAACAGGCCGCGCGCGGGGGCGAGGCCAAGGCCATGCACAACCTCGCGCTCTACTATTACGAGGGGACCGGCATCGGTAAGGACCCCGCCAAGGCCGCCGAGTGGTTCCGCCGCGCCGCCGACAAGGGGCTGACCGACAGCCAGTTCAACCTGGGCCGCCTGTACGAGGACGGCGTCGGCGTGCCGAAGGATCCCGCGCAGGCCTACTACTGGTACGCGCTGGCCGCGCGCTCGGGGGATGCGGAGGCGAGAGCCGCGGCCGACCGGATGGCCCAGATCGCCGGCCCCGCCGCCCAGCCTCCCGCGCAGACGCGTTGACGCGCGGGTCTCACGGCCTATGGTCCCGCTTCGGGGAGCGACTTCACGGTCATCGCAGGAGCTGACATGAACGCGCGAGCGCCGATTCCGCCGGTGGTCTGGGTATTCGGCCTCTTCTCGATCATGCCGCTGTTCGTCGCGGCCGGCCTCTACTGCTACGGGCCGGCGAACATGGCGGGGCCCGGCCTCTTGGCGCTGCTGGCCTACTGCACGGGCCTGCTGGCGTTCCTGGGCGGCGTTCGGTGCGGGCTGGAGTTCGCGCGGCGCATCCCGCGATGGCACGTCATCGGCGTGTCGATCATCACGCCGTTCATCGCGTTCGGCCTGCTGATCGGCTCCATCCGCTTCGATGTGGTCTGGCAGATTTCCGGCTTCCTGCTGGCCTTCCTGCTGCAGTGGATCTGGGACGTGAACGACCACGAGGGGCCGGAATGGCGGCCCAGGCTTCGCACCCTGCTCACCGCCGGCGCGGCCATCCCGCTGGCCTTCGCGCTCGAAAAAGCCCTGCGGATGTGACCTAGAGGGCGGCCGCGGGGAGCAGGAGCAGGCGGACCAGCCGCAGCACGTCGGGCCCGCGAAACTGCGGCAGGCCAAGCGTCATCGTCTCCTGCGGATC
>CAMLKO010000090.1 GCA_946480495.1 uncultured Caulobacteraceae bacterium | reverse complement strand
TCGTGTCGCCGCTGTCGGCGTCGGTGACGGCGAGCGTGCCCGTCGTCGCCGAGAAGGTGTCCGTCGCGCTGGTGTCGGTGAGCGAGATGGCGGTCGGCGCCGTCATCACCGGCCCGTCGTTCGTCCCGTTGATGGTGATGACCAGCGGCTGGCTGCCGGCGGTGTCCTTCGTGTCGCCGACCTGGGCGGTGTAGGTGATGGTCAGGGTGTCGCCCGCCTTCAGCCAGTCCAGGTTCGCGGCCGCGGGGTTGTAGGTCCAGGTCAGCGTCTTGGCCGTGCCGTCGCTGGTGGCCGTGTTGAAGCTGATGGCGCCAGACGCGATCAGCGCGCTGACATCGACGCCGCCCGGCAGGGTGGTCGAACCGTTCAGCCTGGCGACCGCATTGCCCGTCACCGAGCCGGACAGGGTCTGGCCGGTGTCGGCGTCCGTCACCGTCATCGTGCCGGTGATCGCCGGAATGTCCTGGGCGCTGGCGTCGGACGCTTCGGTCTGGGCGGACGGATTGGTCGCGCCGGTGATCGAGGGCGGATTGTTGTCGCTGTAGGTGACGCTGACCGTCTGGACGGTTGTCTGGGCCGTGAACTGGGCGGCCGACGGCGCGGTCTTGGCCGAGCCGGCGTAGGCGCCCGAGTTGCTGACCGTGCCGACCTTGCCCTGGTAGAACTCCACCGTCAGGGGGCCGCTGGCCAGCGTGCCCAGGGGGGCGGCGATGGTGGTCAGCGTCATCGCCAGCGGCGTGGTGTTGCCGTTGGGGATCGAGGTGTTCTGGAACACCTGCCAGTAGACCAGCGTCGAGCCGGACTTCACCTCGACGAGGATGTAGCTGCCGTCGGTGTTGGCGTTGTTGGCCGAGACGTTGAACGACATCCCGCCGCTGATGTCGCTGACCGTCAGGCTGCCGCCGGTGCTGTCCACCACCGAGAGCGCCGAAAGGGTGAGCACGTCGTTGTAGCCGTCGAGCACATGGACGGTATCCAGCGAGGCCTGCTCGAGCGTGCCGATCTGCTTTTCCAGCACCAGGTCGCCGCCCAGGTCGGCCGCGCCGGTCTTGTCGGCGCTGGCGGCGACGTCCGCGCCGGTGATTTCCGAGAGGTGGTTGAGGAAGGCGTCCCCTGCCCCGTCCCTGGCCACGTCGCAGCCCAGCAGCACGATGTCGGCGCTCTGGCTCAGCGAGGCGCGCCAGCCCGCCACTTCGTCCGCGTGGCTGAGCAGCGTGTCGTCGGAGAACATCGTGGCGCCGAGTTCGATCGCCCCCGGTTCGCCGTCGGTGATGAAGGTCAGCGTCGAGACGCCCGTGCGGCCCTGCAGGAACTCGGTGACCTGATCGATCCCGTCCCGGTTCGGATCGAGGAGCAGCCAGGAGCCCTCGGGCAGCTTCGAGACGATGGAGTCGACGTCCTTCACCCGGCTGTCGACGACGTAGAGCGTGGCCGGCTGGTCGCTTTGATCGCGGTCGGCCGCGTGATCGACGATGCGGTCGAGCGCCTCGCGCCAGGTGTGCGACTGGAGATAGTCGCGCAGGCTCTGGGCGTCGCCGCCCCAGAAGCGGGCGAGCTCGTCGTTGAGCAGGTTCACCGCCGCCGTGCGCGCGTCCTGCGGCAGGACCTTGTGACCATCGGAGCCGACCGACTGGGTCAGCGGGTTGCCGGTCTCTCGGACCAGGTTTCCCTGCGCCGGAGACTGTGAGCCGATGAAATGGTCGAGCAGCGGCGAGGCGCTGGACATCCAGGCGCTGCGGCCGGCCTGCTCGGCGACGGAACGCTCGACCGCGTCGGGCGCGACCCTGGACGCCACCGCGCCCATGATCTCGGCGCCGATGGCGGCGTCGAAGACGAAGCGGGGCTCCAGCGCCATGGGCGCGGGCTTCGGGCGTTTCAGGCCCCTCGGAAGCTTGCCGCCGCGAGCGGCGCTTGCGCCGCCGTTATCGCCTTCGCTGTCGCTCGCCATGCGCCGCCTTCGTTATTGCGGGGTTGGAGTGAAGGAGACCACGCCGCTCATGCCCGCGAGGAGTTCGGGGAAGCGGCCGACGATCTGACCCTTGATCTTGATGGACTGGCTGACCGGGTCGATCCGCGCGCCCGTGCGCAGCACGGTCGCCGGATAGGTCTTGCCGGTTTCGTCAATGCGAACCTGGAACTTCGCGCCCGGCTTCAGCCACACGAGCCAGCGCGAGGGCGCGAGGAATTCCAGCTCGAGCGCGCTGTCGTCCAGGATGTCGAGCACCGGCTGGCCCGCCTGGACGTACTGCTGTTCGCGCACCTTCTGCTCGGCCACGCGGCCGGAGTAGGGCGCGGAAATCACGCACTTCGAGAGCAGGGTCCTGGCCATGTCGACGTCGGCCGAGGCCTTGCTGCGGGCGGACTGCGAGTTGTCGAGCTCGACCTGGCCGATGGAGTGCAGCTCGGCGAGGCGCTGGTTGGCGGTCCAGGTCTTGTCGGCGGCGCTGAGGTCGGCCTGCGACTTGGCGAGCTGGGCCTGCTGCATCGAGCAGTCGAACGACACCAGCGCCTGGCCCTTGCGGAACGAGCCGCCCTCGGTGACGTGCACGCGGCTGACCCGGGCGCCGATCTCGGCGGAAAGGGTGGTGAACCGCCGGGGGGTGAGTTGGGCCCGGATCTCGCGAGCGCGCGCGGCGGGCTGGGCGTCGGCGCGGACATGCGTCGCCAGGACGAAGGCCACGCCCAGGCTGGCCGAGGCGATGGCGATCAGCAGGCGGGCGAGCCAACGGGCTGCGGGCGTTCGGCGCGAGGTATTGGAACCGGACATACTCTTACACTCGGGACTAGGGTTTCGGGGGATCGTCGTCGGCGCCCAGCACCCGTGTCGCGATCGCGGCGGCGGTGAGGCTGTGGCGCCATTGTTCGAAGGATTGGCCGACGGCGGTCGTCAGCTGCGGCAGGGTCATGGCGTCGGCGTTGGCGAGGCCGGGGTCGACGCCCATGGTCGCCTGCAGCTGGCTTTGCGCCGCGTACACCTGGGCGAGCGCCTGGTAGCGGCGGAGCTGGCTGATGATCAGCGACGTGCGGCTGGAGACGGTTTCGAGCTTGCTCTGAACCTGGGCCTGCTCGCGGGCCTCCATCTGGCCCGTGATCCGCTGCTCGACGTCGGCGAGCTGGTCGGCGCGGTTATAGAGCGCGCGGGCGTTGATGTAGCGCTGGCGCGCGATGTGGACCTGGGCGATGACCGACATCAGCGTGGCGACGCGCTTTTCGTCCGCCAGCTTCACCCCGGCCTCCGAGAGCTGGCGCTGCAGGGGCAGGTTGGCGATGTTCAGCAGGCTGTAGGCCAGCTGCGCGCCCGCCTCGTTCCAGGTGTTGTTGATGAGGAATTTGTCGGTGTCGTAGTTGTAGCCGTAGTTGAACGACAGGCTCGGGAACATCCGCGCCAGCGTCTTGCGCGCCTCGAGCTGGGCGTTGCGGACGTTGTACTGCTGCTCGCGGATATCGGCCGAGCCTTCGATCGCCATCTCCTCCAGCCAGGAGGGAGAGGCCTGCGCGATCTCATCGGCGAAGGTCGCCTGCGGCTCGGCCAGCGTGAAGTCGGCCGACATTGGCGCGTTGATCAGGTGCGCCAGGTCGAGCTTGGCGGTCGACAGCTCCTGGTCCAGCGCCTCCAGCGTGCGCAGGTTCTCCAGGATCTGGCGCTCGTAGCGCAGCGAATCCAGCGGCGAGCGCAGCTGTTCGACCTCGGCCTGCTTGGCGTCGGCCAGCCCGCTTTCGGCGAGCTTGATCGTCTCCTGGATCTGGCCGCGCAGCACCTGGGCGCTGTAGGCGCGCCAGTAGGCGGTCTGGACGTCGGAGATCAGGGTGTGAACGGCTTTGCGGCGGCGTTCCTGGGCGATGAAGATGCTGTTGCCGGCTTCCTTGGCGTTGAAATAGCCGACGCCGAAATCGAGCAGGTTCCAGGTGACGCCGAGGTTGCCCGTCGTGTGGTCCCGCTCCTCCGAGATGAACGGATGCGAGGTGGAGAGGTCGCCGGTGACCGAGTCGAGGCTGCGGCGGGTCAGGTCCTCGTCGCGGCTGTGGTAGCCGGCCTGGGCGGTGATGTCGGGCAAGAGCTCGCGCTGGGCGACGCTGAACTGCCTGGTGGCCAGCACCTGCTCGGCCATCTGGACCCGCTGGTCGAGATTGTACTTCAGCGCCCGCGCGATCGCCTCGTCGAGCGTGAGCGGCCCCACGATCGGGGGCACCTCGGCCGAAAGCGCGGCCCGCTCGGCCCTGCTGACCTGAACGACCTCATCGGTCGTGACCGGCGCCGTTCGAGCGGTGGCGCAGCCCCCGAGCAAAAGCGTTCCCGCCAGCGCCGCGGCCATGAGCCGGCGCCCCTCAACAAGCCTGCAAGCCACTTTTCCCCCACCCCTCGGATCGTAAATTTGGATTAATCAGTCCGTAGCCATTCAAAGGGGCGGCGTCGATGGCACAGCTTGTCGCACCTTGTGACAAGTCGTCCCGTTAAGGATCGGAACCAAATGAAAAAGTCCGTCGCGCAAGATTTCCTTGCCGCGATCATTTGGGCGGAATGGTCCATTCGTCCCGGGAATGTTGCAGTTCCAGTCTTGGTTAACAGTTGCGGCAGTAACTGATTACCCAAATCAACCATTCGGCAGGCCGCAAGGCGCCTTGCAGACCTTGCGCGAGTCGGCGGCAATAACTCGCTGCACGATCCAATCGGTTGTGTTATCGTTAACGCCCCCGTTTCCACGTAGGATCGCCGAGTGGCGCCCCCCGACCCACGCAAGCCGCAAACGGCCCCCGCCGTCGCGAGCCTCACGCTCGACGACTATCAGGCGCTGGGCGCGTTTCGCGAGGCGCTGCGCCGGTTCCTGGCTTTCAGCGAGGCCGGCGCGGAGGAGCTGGGGCTGACCGCGCAGCAGCATCAGGCGCTGCTGGCGATAAAGGCGTACACGGGCGACGAGCCGATGACGGTGGGCCAGCTTGCCCATTGCCTGGAGATCAAGAGCAACAGCGCCGTGGGCCTGGTGAAGCGGCTGGAGGAGCGCCGGCTCGTCACCCGCCAACCCTCCACCCACGACCGCCGCCGGGCGCTTCTCCGCCTGACCCCCGCGGCCGAGCAGGCGCTGGAGCAGATTTCCCTGAAGAACCTCGCCCTGCTGAAAAGCAGCGCGGCGGTGTTCACCGAGCTCCTCGCGACGCTGCATGGGCTGGAGGACCACGGCCCGGCGGCGGCGTAGCCCTCTTGCCAGGGGCGTTCGAGGGGGAGCCTCTGCGGGTGTCTCGCGTGCAGGCGGACGCGGGACAGGGACGCGACGCGCCCGCGGAGGGAGGCGCGCAGGCGCATGTGTGCGCGAGGGCTGTTCGAGGCGGCGAAGGCGGCCGAGCGGCGGGTCATCGGGGTAGTGTAAGGCCGCCGGGCGGGGCGGGGATAAG
>CAMLKO010000089.1 GCA_946480495.1 uncultured Caulobacteraceae bacterium | reverse complement strand
GCTTGGCCCGCCAGCTAAGATTGAAGCTCAAGAGAGCGGCGGCGCACACGCGTCAGGAGTTTGTGCTCTCGCCGACCAACGAGCCGGCGGTGAGGACGGTCGACGCCTGGCCCGACTGGCCGGGCGGCGCGCTGGCGCTGGTCGGGCCCAAGGGGTCGGGCAAGACGCACCTGGCGCTGGCCTGGGCGCATTCCGCCGGCGCGGTGACCTTCGATCCGCACACCAGGCTGTCGTCGCTGGAAGGCCGGCCGGTGCTGGTCGAGGACGTCGACCGGGCGCTGATCGACGACGAGGCGCTGTTCCACCTGTTCAACATGGCGGGGCTGAAGGGCGGCGGCCTGCTGCTGACCGCGCGCAAGCTGCCGGCGCAGTGGAAGACCGCGCTGCCCGACCTGCGCTCGCGGCTGAATGCGCTGACGGTCGCCCAGCTCGGCGCGCCGGACGACCAGCTGCTGCACCAGGTGCTGGAGAAGTTCTTCCGCCAGCGGAATATCAAGCCGACGGATGACATATATCCGTATCTAATCCGTCGTATTGAGCGATCCGTCCCCGCCGCCGAAGCCATCGTGCGGCGGCTCGACAAGGCCGCCGACGAGCAGCAACGCGCGATCAGCCGCGTGCTCGCCCGGGAGGTCCTGGAGGCCGACGGAACGCTGGAGCTGTTCGAATGACCGAGGCCGCCGTCGCCTCAGAGCCGCTGACGCTGGACGAGGCGCTGCTGGCCTCGCCCGAGCGGTTCTTCAACCGCGAGCTCTCGTGGCTGTCGTTCAACGAGCGGGTGCTGGAGGAGGCGGAGAACCCGCGTCATCCCCTGCTGGAGCGCCTGCGGTTCCTGTCGATCTCGGCGGCGAACCTCGACGAATTCTACATGGTCCGCGTGGCCGGGCTGAAGGGCCAGGTCCGCGAGGGCGTGCGGGTGGTCAGCCAGGACGGCCTCACCCCCGAGGAACAGCTGGTGCGCCTGAACGCGGCGACCGCCGAGCTGATCAGCCACCAGCAGCGCATCTGGCGCGAGCTGCGGACCGAACTGGGGACGCAGGGGCTTCGGCTGCTCAGCGCGCGCGACGTGGGGACCGAAGACCTCGACCGCGCGGGCGACATCTTCCTCAACAAGCTGTTTCCGGTGCTGACCCCGCTGGCCATCGACCCGGCGCACCCGTTTCCGTTCATTCCGAACCTCAGCTTCTCGCTGGCGCTGAAGCTGCGGCGCCAGTCCGACGGCAAGGCGCTCTACGCCCTGCTCCCGGTGCCCACCCAGGTGAAGCGGTTCTGGGAGCTGACGGCCGGCGAAAACCACGGCCGCAAGGATGAGCGGCGCTACCTGGCGCTGGAATCCTTCCTCGTCCTCTTCCTCGACCACCTGTTCCCCGGCTGCGAGGTCGAGGGGCTGGGCATGTTCCGGCTGATCCGCGACAGCGACGTGGAAATCGAGGAAGAGGCCGAAGACCTGGTGCGCGAGTTCGAGGCGCGGCTGAAGCGGCGGCGTCTGGGATCGGTCGTGCGGGTGAAGGTCGAGGCCTCCATGCCGAACGACCTGCGCGAGTTCATCCTGGAGGGCCTGAAGGCGGCGCCCGAGGACGTGGTCGTCGTCGACGGCAAGCTGGGCCTCGCCCAGCTGTCGGAGCTGATCCCGTCGGACCGGCAGGACCTGAAATTCCCGGCCTTCTCGCCGCGCTTTCCCGAACGCATCCGCGACCACGGCGGCGACTGTTTCGCGGCGATCCGGGAGAAGGACATCCTCGTCCACCACCCGTTCGAGAGCTTCGACGTGGTGGTGCAGTTCCTGCGCCAGGCCGCGCTCGATCCCAACGTGCTGGCGATCAAGCAGACCCTCTATCGCACCAGCCAGGACAGCCCGATCGTGGCCGCCCTGATCGAGGCGGCCGAGAACGGCAAGAACGTCACGGCGCTGGTCGAGATCAAGGCGCGCTTCGACGAGGAAGCGAACCTGAAATGGGCGCGCGACCTGGAGCGGGCGGGCGTGCACGTCGTCTTCGGCTTCGTGGAATACAAGACCCACGCCAAGCTCAGCCTGGTGGTGCGGCGCGAGGGCGAGACGCTGCGCACCTACTGCCACTTCGGCACCGGCAACTACCATCCGGTGACGGCCAAGATTTACACCGACCTGTCGCTGTTCACGACCGACCCGGCGCTGGGGCGGGACTCGGCGCGGCTGTTCAACTTCATCACCGGCTATGCGCGGCCCGAGCGGCTGGAGAAGCTGTCGTTCTCGCCCGAGACGATGAAGTCGGACCTCCTGGCCTTCATCGACCAGGAGATCGAGAACGCCAAGGCGGGCCTGCCGGCCGCCATCTGGGCCAAGCTGAATGCGCTGGTCGACCCGGAGATCATCGACGGCCTCTACCGCGCCAGCCAGTCGGGCGTGCAGATCGACCTCGTCATCCGCGGCATCTGCTGCCTGCGTCCCGGCATCAAGGGCCTGTCGGAGAACATCCGGGTGAAGTCGATCGTCGGCCGCTTCCTGGAACACGGGCGGATCGTCGCCTTCGCGGCGGGGCATGAGATGCCGAGCTCGCGGGCGCGGGTGTTCATCTCCTCGGCCGACTGGATGCCGCGCAATCTCGACCGGCGGGTGGAAGCGTTGACCCCCATCGAGAACCCGACGGTGCACCAGCAGGTGCTCGACCAGATCATGCTGGCGGCGCTGAAGGACGAGGCGCAGAGCTGGACGCTGGACGCCGAGGGCCGCTACACCCGCGATCCTCAGTGGGATTCGAAGGGCGCGTTCTCGGCGCACGAATACTTCATGACCAACCCGAGCCTGTCCGGCCGCGGACAGAATGTGAAAGACCTGCCCCGCGCGCTCGCCGATGTCGCCAGGCGCTAGCTCCAGCCCCGTGACGGACGCCGCCGTCATCGACGTCGGCTCGAACTCCGTGCGCCTGGTGCTCTACCGGCTGGAAGGCCGGGCGATCTGGACGACCTACAACGAGAAGGTGCTGGCGGGGCTGGGGCGCGACCTCGGCTCGTCGGGCAAGCTGTCGCTGGAAGGGTCTGAGGCGGCGCTGGCGGCCCTGCGGCGCTTCCGGGCGGTGCTGGATGCGGTCGGCCCGGCCGAGGCGTTCGCGGTTGCGACCGCGGCGGTCCGCGACGCCGACGACGGCGCGCAGTTCGTGCAGCGCGTGAAGGACGAGGCGGGGCTGAACCTGCGCGTCCTCACGGGCGAAGAGGAGGCGCGCTATTCGGCGCTGGGCGTCGTGGCGGGCGCGCCGGATGGCGAGGGCGTGGTCGGCGACCTGGGCGGCGCGAGCCTCGAACTGACGCGCCTGAAGGACGGCGAGGCCGGCGATGCGGCGACGCTGGCGCTGGGGCCGTTCGGCGTCGGGTTTAGGCCAGGCGACGATCCCCGCAAGCTGCGCAAGGAGGTGGAGGCCGAGATCGCCGAGGTGGCGGACCGCTTCCAGTCGGAGACCTTCCACGCCGTCGGCGGCGCATGGCGCAATCTGTCGCTGCTGCACATGGGCATCGCCGACTATCCGCTGCGCATCGTCCACGAATACGAGATGACGCGCAGCGAGGCGCTGACGGCGGCGCGGGTGATCTCGCACCTGTCGCCAAGCTCGCTGTCGGGCATTCCGGGGGTGTCGTCCAAGCGGGCGGAGACGCTGCCCTACGCCGCCGTGGTGCTGGAGGCGCTGGTGGGGCAGCTCGGTCTGCGCCGCATCCTGACCTCCGCCTACGGGCTGCGCGAAGGGCTGCTCTATGAGGCCATGGAGCCGGAGATCCGGGCGCAGGACCCGCTGGTCGCCGGCTGTCGGGCGCTGGGCGGACGCTTCGCCACCGACGAGGGTCTGGGCCCGGCGCTGGAGCGCTGGCTGGCGCCGGTCTTCTCCACCCTGCCCGCCGCGTTCGGCAGCCGCGACAAGGTGCTGATCGCGGCCGCCTGCCGCCTGGCCGATCTGGGGGCGACCCTGCACCCGGACCACCGCGCGACCCTGATCTTCGAGCAGGTCCTGCGCGCGCCGATCGCCGGTCAGACGCACGCGGAGCGCTGCTTCCTGGCCGTCGCCGCCTTCCATCGCCACACCGCCCACGACGACCTGCCGGAAGCCGGCACCATCGCCCGCATCATCCCCGACTTCCTGCGCCGCCGCGCCCGCGCGTTAGGAGCGGCGATCCGGCTGGGCTGCGATCTCTCCGGGCGGTCGAGCAGCCTGCTGGCGCGGTCGCGGATCGCGCTGGAGGACGGCAAGTTCGTGCTGAGCACCGAGCCCCGCTGGGCCGACATGCTGCTGGGCGAACAGACCTGCAGGCGGGCTCAGGCGGTGGCGAGCGCCCTGAACGCCAGCCTCGAGATCAAGCTGGCGTCGTAGCGCGAGGGGCGCGCCGCACCTCGACCACCCGCACGCGGGTGCCGTCGAGGACCAGCGCAAGCTCGCCACGCTTTAGCTTGAGCGCATCGGCGCCGAAGGCTTCGCGGCGCCAGCCGTGGAGGGCCTGGACGTCGGCGTTGTCGTCGTTGGCGATCTTTTCGAGGTCGGAGACGGTGGCGATCAGCTTGGAGGCGACGCCGGCGTCTTCCGCACGCGCCTTCAGCAGCACCTTCAGCAGCTCGACGATGGCGCCGGCGGCCTGGTTGGGCGCGGTTCCGTTGCGCTCGATGACCGGGGCATAACCTTCGGGGTCCCTGAGCGCCTCGCGGATGGCGGCCAGCAGGTCGGGGCCGAACTTGGAGCCGGAGAAGCCCTTCGGCACGCCCCGCAGGCGGTCGAGCGCCGCCGCATCGGTGGGCGCCTGGGCGGCCAACTCGTCGATGGCTTCGTCCTTCAGGATGCGCCCGCGCGGCTGGTCGCGCAGTTGGGCGGTCCGTTCGCGCCAGGCGGCGACGGCCTTGAAGACGGCGAGATACTTGGCCGTGTGCTTGCGCGGCTTCAGCCGCTTCCAGGAATTCTCGGGATCGACGTCGTAGAGGGCCGGATCGGTCAGCGCGGCCATCTCCTCCTCGACCCAGAGCAGGCGTCCGGCCTTCTCCAGCCGCGAGCGCAGCATCGGGTAGAGCTTGGCCAGGTGGGTCACGTCGGCCAGCGCGTAGGACAGCTGCGCTTCGCTGAGCGGGCGCCGCGCCCAATCCGTGAACCGACTGCTCTTGTCGATGTCGAGCTTCAGCATCTGGCGGACCAGCGCGTCGTAGGCGATCTGCTCGCCGAACCCTGCCGCCATCCCGGCGATCTGGGTGTCGAACAGCGGCACGGGCATCGCGCCCAGGTTGTTGAAGATTTCCACGTCCTGGCGGGCGGCGTGGAAGACCTTCTGCACCTTCGGATCGCGCAGGATGTCGAGCAGGGGCGTCAGATCGATGTCGTCGGCCATCGGATCGATGCAGGCGCCGTCCTCCGGCGAGGCCACCTGGATCAGGCAGAGCTTCGGCCAGTAGGT
>CAMLKO010000088.1 GCA_946480495.1 uncultured Caulobacteraceae bacterium | reverse complement strand
GAATGGGAGATCACCTGGGTCACCTTCCGCGACATGGGCGCGGCGTTCGGGATCGCGATCTTCGGCATCTACCTGCTGGTCGTCGCCCAGTTCAAAAGCTTCCGCCTGCCGCTGGTGATCCTGACGCCGATCCCGCTGACGCTGGTCGGTATCGTCATCGGTCACATCCTCTTCCACGCGCCCTTCACCGCCACCTCGATGATCGGCTTCATCGCGCTGGCCGGGATCATCGTGCGCAACTCGATCCTGCTGGTGGACTTCATCCGGCATGCGAAGACGCCCGGACGGCCGCTGCGCGAGGTGCTGCTGGAGGCCGGCGCCATCCGCTTCAAACCCATCGCGCTGACGGCGCTGGCGGCGATGATCGGCGCCTCGGTCATCCTGTTCGACCCGATCTTCCAGGGGCTGGCGATCTCGCTGCTGTTTGGACTGGCCTCCTCGACCCTTCTGACCGTGCTGGTGATCCCGGCGATCTACATCGTCCTGCGCGACGACGGCCGGCCTGCCCCGCGCACGGTCGAGCGCGAATTCCAGATCCTGAAAGCCTCCTGACGAGGGATCAGAAGCCGGATTCGCGCACGAGGACGGCGGCCGCCGTGCGCAGCCAGCGCCAGGCGGGCGGTGACCAGGCGCCCTGGATGGCGATGCGGCCGCGCCAGCTGTGGCCGACGAGGTTTTCCGGCGTCTCCAGCGCACGCAGCCGCACGCGATAGACCGCCTTCTCGGGGATCAGCCTGCCGTCCTTCTGACGCACGAGGACGTCGCCTCCGGCCGTGGCGGCGAACAGGGCGCTTGGCAGGACATGCGCGGCGTCGGCGTCCACGCCTTCGACCACCATGGTCACGGGCGAACCCTTCAGCCCCTCGGGCGTGAAACGCGCACGGTCGCCCGGCTTCACCCGCGCCGCCTCGTCGCTGCCGAGGTAGGCGGTCGCCCGCCAGGGGCCATCGGCGACGAGCACGGCCAGCGCGGCCCCCTTGCCCACCCAGTCGCCCGACTGCAGGTCTGGATCGGCGTCCATCAACTTGCCGGTGAAGGGCGAACGCAGCTCCAGCCGTTGGACCTGCTCGGCGCTGTTGGCGAGATCGGCGTCCGCGGACACGAGTTGCGACTGGAGGGCGAGCAGTTGCGACCGCTGGGCGGGATCGACCGCGGCGGCGTCGACCTGCTGTTCGAGGCTGTCGACATTGGCCTGGGCGACGCTGCGGTCGCTGGCCAGGGCCGGCGACTCGATGGCGGCGACGATCTCGCCCCTGGCGATCTTCTCGCCGATCCTGTTGTGGAAGGTGCTGAGCTGGCCGGCTTCCGGCGCGTAGACGTAGTAGGTGTCCTGGGGGCCGAGCACCGCGGTGGCGCCGACCGGCGCGGGCAGCGGCATGAGCAGGATCATCAGCAGCAGCCCCGCGGCGATGATCACCCGCTGCGAGCGCGGCTTGCCCCGCCATTCCGAGCGCAACGCCCACCAGAGCCTGCCCTCGCGGATGATCGGTCCCAGGATGAAGAACCACATCTCCACGGCGAACAGCAGGATGCCGACCAGCTTCACCGCGAAGTGGTACACGAGGAAGGCGATGCCGAGATAAAGCCCCAGCCGGTAGATCCAGGTGACGATGGAGAGCGCGATCAGGATGCGCCCGGTCGCGGGCGGGAAGGTTTCCGGCGGCGGCTCCTGCAGGTCCAGGACCAGCTTGCGGATGCGCCAGCGCGTGAAGGCGAACGCCCGCTCGTGCAGGTTGGGGATGTCCAGCCAGTCCGACAGGATGAAGTAGCCGTCGTAGCGCATCAGCGGATTGAAGTTCACCGCGATCGCCGACACCCAGGTGGTCGTGGCCAGCAGGAAGACGACGGTGCGAAGCGCGCCGTCCGGCATGAAGGGCAGCAGCGCCGTCGCCCAGATCGCGATGGCGAGCTCGGTGATCACGCCCGCGCAGGCGACGTGCAGCCGCTGGCGCTTGTCCGGCAGTTTCCAGGCGTCGGTCGTGTCGGTGTAGGCCACCGGCGCCATGACCAGCAGCGCCATGCCCATCGTGGGCACGCGGCAGCCATAGTGCTTGGCGGTGAAGGCGTGGCCCATCTCGTGGGCGACCTTCACGAAGGCCAGCGTGACCGCATAGCTGAGCGCGCCGCTCGGGCTGATGGTGTCGACGAGCGCCGAGCGGATCTGCTCCCACTGCCGGACCGTCTCCCAGAGCCCGACGAACAGCGCGGCCAGGGTCGCGATCATGAAGGCGCGCGAGCCGAAGACGCGCACCTTGTCCAGGTGGCGCGCCAGCCAGGCGTCGGGACGAACCAGGGGGATGCGGATGAAGAGGTAGTGGTGCAGCAGCCACTGCCACCACGACTGCCGCCGCCGTTCCAGCAGCTGGTTCATGTAGGCCGAGGCGCCGGGGAAGTCGGGGCGGATCAGCTCCTTCTCGACGAGGAAGCGCGCGACGCCCGTGACATCGTCCTCGGTCGCGTGCAGGGGCGACTGGCTGGAGATGGCGTCGGCGATCACGGCCGGTTCGCCGAAGGACCAGCGGCCGAGGATTTCGTAGGTCAGCCAGTCGATCCGGAAGAACCGGTTGGCGGTCGGGTCATGGATCGTCCAGCTCGGCTCGCCCGCATAGTTGGTCGGGCCCCGATAGACGACGATCTCCTCACGTAACACAGGCAACATGTCAGAGACCCGTGTGCGTGCGCAGGGCGGAGATGGGCCGGCGGGCCACCCAGTAGATCAGCGGGACGAAGCCGCCCTGCAGCTTGGCCGTGCCCTTCAGTCCGATCTCCCCCTCCCCGCCGTGCGCGAGGCTGGCGCGGACGCGGTAGGCGAACTTGCCGTTCGGCTGCTCGACCGCCTCGTGGGCGAAGTAGCGGAGCCGCCCGGTGACCGGCGAGAGCGGGCGGGCGTCGAGGTAGAGCTTCACCGGCGCGCCGGGCTTCAGCGGGATCGCATCGCCCACGCCCACCCAGGCCTCGATCTCGGCGTCGTCGGGATCGGCCACCCGCATCACCCGCTCGCCGGTCGCAACCGGCCGCCCGAGCAGCTCGCTCGGATCGTCGAACAGCACGATGCCGGCGCGGGGCGCGCTGACCGTGCCGCGCTGGACCTGTTCGCTGAGATAGTCGGCTTCGGCGCGGCGCTGTTCCACCTTGCCCGCGAGGTCGGCGAGCTTGGCGCGCGACGCGTCGTCGTCCAGCGCCAGCGAGAGCGCCTGCCGGTACTCGGCCTCGGCCGCCGCCAGCGCTTCCTCGCCCGCCTGCGAGCGGCTGGCGGTGAGCGCCGTGTCGATGCGAAACAGCGGCTGGCCCTTTTTCACGGCCTGGTTCGGCTGCACCAGGATCGCGTCTACCACGCCGTCCAGCGGGGCGCGGAGGTTCGAGGGCTGGTGCGGCACGAGCTCGCCCGGCGCCAGCACGGTCAGCCGGATCGGAATGAGGCAGACGGCCAGCGCGGCGGCCGCCCAGCGCACCGGCCGGCGCTTCCACCAGGGCTGATGGGCGTCGTCGGCGATGAAGATGGCCTTCGCCCGCTTGCGCCAGGACGGAGCCTTGCCGCGCGTCGCCTGGCGATAGGCGTAGCCCCAGCTCTCCATCCATTCGTTGAGCAGCACCGCCTCGCGGTCGGTGAAGGGCGCGTCGCGGCCGATGATCAGGGCCAGCGTCGTCCGCTCGCCGGCCTTCTCGATGGGGATCCAGGCCCCGTGGCCGGGAAACCACTCGGACCAGTCGCGCCCGATCTGCGGGGAGACCGAGTCCGCCGCCACCGGCCGCAACGCCGTGGATTTCGCGAGCTCCTGGCAGAGGTGTCTCAGCCACTGGACGTAGGGCGCGTTGGCGTCGACGTCGACGAGGCCCGAGAGCGCGACAATGCCCTCATCCGCCGACCACAGCGCCGCCTGCCGGTAGGGCGCGAGGTTGTGCGTCTCGTTCGCCGCCAGGAACCGCAGCTCCGAGGCGCCGGCCGCAGCGCGCGCCCGCCGGCTCAGCTCGAGGACGACGGCGAGCTGTTCCAGCGCGGGCTGCGCGTCGATGGGCGCGGCGGCGGTCATAGCCGTGCGGCGAGCCTCGCCGCGCGGTGGCGGATGTCATTGGCGATCCGCGCCTCGGCGAGCGTCATTGGCCGGGCGGCCTTGCCATGGAGGCGCGCCTCGCGGCCCGTCAGGTCGAGCATGGCGTGCGTTTCGGGCCCGACCGTCGCGCCGGCGTGGACCTTCACACGGAAGACGGCCGTGGCTTCGTGGCCGTTCTTGTCCTTGCAGACCACCTTGATGATCAGCTCGCCGTCCAGGTTCTTGGGCGGCACGCCCTCGAACACGCCGCTCTGGCTGTTGAACACGAGCCAGTCGGGCAGCGGCTTGCCGTCCATCAGGGTGGCGGACAGCTCGACCGCCTGGTCCGAACTCGTGCGGGCGAAGGCGTCGGCCGGCACGAAGAAGCGCACCAGCGCCGATCCCTCGAAGTCCTGATCGGGCACGCCGCGGAACAGGACCACCGTGCCGTCGGCGCCCGGCAGGGTCATCGGCGCATAGCTTCCCGTGTCGAAGTTCGGCTGTTCGGTGGGAGCGTCGATGAAGCTGGGGTTGGCCGAGCTGAAGCCCTGGCCCTGGGCCTCCTTGGGCAGCTCGAACGGCGGCGTCGAGGGACTGGGTGTCGGTTCCGGCGGCGGCGGAGGCGGCGGGGGTGGGGGCGGCGGAGGCGGAGGCGGAGGCGGTGGTGGCGGCGGGGGCGGCGGCGCCACCGCGGTCACCGTGATCGAAACGGTCGCCAGTCCGGGCGCGTCGCTGCCGTCCTGGGCGTAATAGGTGAAGCTGTCGACGCCCGAGAAGCCGGCGTCCGGCGTGTAGGTGAAGCTGCCGTCCGCGTTCAGGGTGAGCTCGCCATGCGCGGGCCCGGCGGCGATCTCCGCCGCGAGCGAGCCGCCGTCCGGGTCGCTGTCGTTGACCAAGAGGCCGGAGCCGGCGGCGATGGACAGGCTCGCGCCCTGATCCATCGCGTAGCTGTCGTTGGCCGCGACGGAGGGCTCGTTCACGTCGATGACCGCGATCGTGACCGCCTGCTGGTGGGTGAGCCCGCCGGAGTCGGTGACCGTCACGGTCAGGGTGACCGAATGCTCGGTCTCGTAGTCGAGGCTGACGCCGTCCTTCAGCTTCAGTTGGCCATCGACCACCTCGAAGCGGTCGTCGCTTACCGCATAATCGTGGGTGTCGCCCGCATCCACATCGATCGCGCCGAGCGAGGCGATGACCGCACCCGGAGCGTTCTCGAGAACCTGCAGCGGTCCGGTCCCCCCCGGCGGCGTCAACGTCACGCCCGTCGGCGCGTCGTTCACCGCCGTCACCGTGAGACTGACGCTCGCCGTCGAGGTCCCGCCGTGGCCGTCGGAGACGGTGTAGTCGAAGCTCGGCGTCCCGTGGAAATCCGCATCCGGCGTGAAGGTCAGCG
>CAMLKO010000087.1 GCA_946480495.1 uncultured Caulobacteraceae bacterium | reverse complement strand
CCGCCTTCGTGGGCGCTCGGCATGGAGCCCGGCACCACCACGGAGTAGGGCGGCACCTTGCCCCGGAACCGCTCGCCGGTCTTGCGGTCGATGATGGTGGTGGACGCCGTCAGGAAGACGCCCATCGACAGCACCGAGCCCTGGCCGACGATGACGCCCTCGGCCACCTCGGAGCGGGCGCCGATGAAGCAGTCGTCCTCGATGATGGTCGGGTTGGCCTGCAGCGGCTCCAGCACCCCGCCGATGCCCGCGCCGCCGGAGATGTGCACGTTCTTGCCGATCTGGGCGCAGGAGCCGACCGTCGCCCAGCCGTCGACCATCGAGCCTTCGTCGACGTAGGCGCCGATGTTCACGAACGAGGGCATCAGAACGACGCCCCGGCCGATGAAGGCGCCGCGCCGCACGATCGAGCCCGGCACGGCGCGGAAACCGGCGGCCTCGAACTCGGCCGCGCCCCAGCCTTCGAACTTGGAGGGGACCTTGTCCCACCAGGGCCCCACGCCGCCGCCCGAGGCCATCACCGCGTTCGGCGTCAGGCGGAAGGAAAGCAGCACCGCCTTCTTGGCCCACTGGTTGACCATCCACTCGCCGTCGGCCTTCTGCGCCACCCGCACCTTGCCGAGGTCGAGCAGGCGGAGGGTCTCCTCCACGGCCTCGCGCACGGCGCCGGCCGTCAAGGTCGAGATGGTGTCGCGGGCCTCCCAGGCGGCCTCGATTTCGCGTTGCAGGTCGGTGGTCATCAATGGCTCCTGACGATCGCCGAGCCGAGGAAGCCCGGCAGGTCGTGGGTGCGGTAGTGGACGAATTCGGCGCTGCTGTCAGCCGCGTGGCGGCCGACCAGCACGGTGGTCATGCCAAGCTGCGCGGCGGGCTTAAGGTTGCGCTCGGAATCCTCGAAGAAGGCGGTTTCGGCGGGCGGCACGGCGTGGCGCTCCACCAGCCGCTCGAAGGTCGCGGGCGCGGGCTTGGGCACATAGTCGGCCGCCGCGATATGGAAGACGTCCTCGAACAGGTGCTCGACCCCGAGGTGGGCGAGCACCCGCTCGGCATGCACCGCCGAGCCGTTGGTGAAGACCAGGCGCCGGCCGGGCAGGCGGCTCAGGCCCTCGACCAGCGCCGTGTCGGGCTGGATGCGGTCCAGCGCCACGTCGTGCACCTCCTCCAGGAAGCGCTCGGGATCGACGCCGTGGTGGGCCATCAGGCCGGCCAGGGTGGTGCCGTGCTCGTGCAGGTACTTCTTCTGCAGCGCCAGCGCCTCAGGCTTCGGCAGCCCGGTCTCGCGGGCGACGAACTCGGTCATCCGCCCCTCGACCAGCGTCATGAACTCGCATTCGGCCGGGTAGAGCGTGTTGTCGAGGTCGAAGAGCCAGGTGTCGATATGGGTCAGGTCCGCGCTCATGCCCGGATCAGGGTGCCCGCGCCGTGCTCGGTGAACAGCTCGACCAGCATGGCGTGCGGCCGCCGGCCGTCCAGGATGACCACGGCGTCGACGCCCGCCTCGACCGCGGCGATGGCGGTTTCCAGCTTGGGGATCATGCCGCCGGTCGCGACGCCGTCCTTGATCGCCTTCTTCGCCTCGGCGACCGTCAGCTGGCGGATCAGCTCGCCGTTGGCGTCGAGCACGCCGGCCACATCGGTCAGCAGCAGCATGCGCTTGGCCTTCAGCGCGCCGGCCAGCGCGCCGGCCACGGTGTCGGCGTTGATGTTGTAGGTCTGGCCGTCCTCGGCCACGCCGATGGGCGCCACCACCGGCACATAGTCGTGCTCGGCGTGGATCAGCGCCTGCAGGATCTGCGGGTCGATGTGGGTGGGTTCGCCCACGAAGCCGAGGTCGATGGCCTGCTCCAGGCTGGAGCCGGGGTCCTTCTTGGTCCGGGTGGCCTTCTCGACGGTGATCAGCCGCGCGTCCTTGCCCGACAGGCCCACGCCCCGCACGTCCGCCTCGCGGCCGGCCAGCGTGATCCAGTTGGCGATTTCCTTGTTGATGGCGCCCGACAGCACCATCTCGGCCACTTCCATCGTCGGTGCGTCGGTGACCCGCAGGCCGTCGACGAAGGTCGACTTCACGCCCGCCCGCTCCAGCATGGCGCTGATCTGCGGCCCGCCGCCGTGGACCACGACCGGGTGCACGCCCAGCAGCTTGAGCAGCACGGCGTCGGCGGCGAACAGGCGCGCGACCTCTTCCTCGCCCATGGCGTGGCCGCCGTACTTTATGACCACGGTCTCGCGGTCGTAGATCTGGATGAAGGGCAGGGCCTCGGCGAGGGTCCGGGCCGTCGCCCAACCCCGCTCCTGGGTCTCTTCGGTCAAGGGCTCTGCTCCCCGGTAAAGGCGGGGCGTCAGATAGCGGAGGCGGGGGCCGCTGTCACGTGTCAGACCGCGCAGGCCGCCGCGATCTCGGCGCGCAGGTCGGGGATGCCGGTCCCCTTTTCGGACGAGGTGGCGAGCACGCGCGGGAAGGCGGCGGGGCGTTTGGAGACGGCCTTGAGGGTCCGCTCGGTGACCGACGCCACCTCGGCGGCCTTCAGCTTGTCGGCCTTGGTCAGCACGATCTGGTAGGAGACGGCGGCCAGATCCAGCGCGTCCAGCGCCTCGGTGTCGACGGCCTTCAGCCCGTGCCGCGCGTCGATCAGCAGATAGACCCGCTTCAGGTTCGGCCGCCCGCGCAGGTAGGAGCGCCCGAGGTTCTGGAACTTCTTCACCGCGTCCTTCGACGCCTTCGCCCAGCCGTAACCGGGCAGGTCGACGAGGCGCAGCTGGTCGTCCAGCACGAAAAAGTTCACCTCGCGCGTCCGCCCCGGCTCGTTGGAGGCGCGCGCCAGGTGCTTCTGGCCGACCAGCGCGTTGATCAGGCTCGACTTGCCGACGTTGGAGCGGCCGGCGAAGGCCACCTCCGGCAGGTCGGGCGGCGGCAGGCCGTCGATGGCGGCCGCGCCCATCAGGAAGACCGCCGGCCGGGCGAACAGGATGCGCGCGGCCTCGATCTGGTCTTCCGTGAAGGGCTCGTCGGTCACCCCGGCGCCTTGACGCCGAAGCGGGCCAGCAGGCTGTCGATCGGGTTCTCCACCTGGAAGCGCCGCATGATGACGTACTGCTGCAGGATCGAGAGCAGGTTGTTCCAGGTCCAGTAGATCACCAGCCCGGCGGCGAACGGCGCCAGCATGAAGGTGAAGATGATCGGGAAGAGCTGGAAGATGCGCTGCTGCACCGGATCGGGCGCGGGCGGGTTCATCGCCTGCTGCAGCCACATGGTGAAGCCCATGATCAGCGGCCAGATGCCGATGTGGAGCCCGCCGTCCAGGAAGCCGCCGAGCAGCGGGGCAGTCGCCGGGTTCCACGGGATCGCGCCGAACAGGTTCCACACGGTCGTGGGGTCGCGCGCCGACAGGTCGTGGATCCAGCCGAAGAACGGCGCCTGGCGCATCTCGATGGTGACGCTCAGCACCTTGTAGAGCGAGTAGAAGACCGGGATCTGGATCACCAGCGGCAGGCAGCCCATCAGCGGATTGATCTTCTCCCGCTGGTAGATCTGCATCATCTCCTGCTGCTGCTTGGTCGGGTCGTCCTTGTAGCGGGTCTTCAGCTCCTCGATCTTGGGCTGGATCTTCTTCATCTTGGTGATGGACTCGTAGCTCTTGTTCGCCAGCGGGAAGAACAGGAGCTTGACCACGATCGTCAGCAGCAGGATCGCGATCCCGAAGTTGCCGACCAGGTGGTAGAAGAATTCCAGCAGCCGGAAGAACGGCCGGGTGATGAACCAGAACATCCCCCAGTCGACCGCCTGGTCGAAGCGGTGCACGCCGAGCCTGGCCTCATAGTCCTTCAGCACCGGCACCACCTTGGCGCCCGCGAACAGCCGCGAGGTCTCGGTGATCTGGGTCCCCGGCGCGATGGCGCGCGGTTGGCCGGCGTAGCTGGCCTCGTAGATGTCGACGCCCTGGCTGGTGGTCACGCGGAACAGGCCCGCGATCCTCTCGTGCTGGTCGGGGATCAGCGCGCCCAGCCAGTACTTGTCGGTGATGCCGAGCCAGCCGCCGGTGGAGCTGTGGGTCTCCTCGTGCGCCTTCTTCCAGGCGGCGTACTTCTTCAGCGCCAGTTCGTTGTCGAAGACCCCGACAGCGCCCTCGTGCACGACCTTGCTCTTGGTGTGCTCCTCGGGCAGGCCCTGCCGCTGCACCGAGCCGTAGGGCGTGATGGTCACCGGCGCGGGGCCCATGTTGGCGACCGTGTCGCTCACCGTGAACATGAAGCGGTCGTCGACCGAGACGGTGCGGGTGAAGACCAGCCCCTGCGGCGAGGCGTAGGTCAGGATGACGGGATGGGCGGGCGTCAGCGGTCCGCCCTGCTTGACGCTCCAGACGGTGTCGCGCGTGGGCAGGCCCGGCAGGTTCTGGCCGGTCCAGCCGAACTCGGCGAACCAGGCGTGCTGCATGCCCGCCGGACGGAACAGCTCGACGGGCGGCGAGTCCTTCGCCTCGGTCTCGCGGTACTGCTTGAGGAACAGGTCGTCGATGCGGCCGCCCTGGGTGGTGACCGAGCCGGTCAGCGCGGGCGTGTCGACCGGGATGCGCGCGGAGGCGGCCAGCGCCTCCTGGCGGCTCAGCACCGGCGCGGCCGCGGCGGGCGCGCTGGCGGTCTGGGAGGTCGTGGCCGCCGCTTGCGGGTGAGCCTTCAGCTCCGCCTGGTGGCGTTTCTCCGCCGGCGCGATCACCAGCCACTGGTAGGCGAGCATGATGACCACCGCCAGGACGACGAAGATCACCGTGTTGCGGCTGGAATCGTTTTGCATGGAGCAGCTAACCGGTACGGGATGAAACGGAGGCGGCGCCGTTGGTGGCGCCGTCGGGGCCGGGATCGGCGGCGAGGCTTATCAGCGCGCTTTTCACATCGTCAAGCAAACGCGCCCAGGGACGGGCCGTGGTTCCGCCCCGCGCGATGAAGACATAGTCGCAACCGGCCTTGCCGTGCTGCGGCAGGAGCAGGCGCGCGGCCTCGCGCATCCGCCGCTTGGCGCGGTTTCGCACCACCGCCCCGCCGATCTTGCGGGTGGCGGTGAAGCCCACACGGATGAGCGGCTCGCCGTCGTCGCGCGGGCGCATCTGGATGAGCACCGCGCCCCTGGCGAGCGCGCGCGCCCTGGCGGCGGCCAGGAAGTCCGGCCGCTTGCGGAGGCGTTCGATTGTCGGGGTGGGTCGGGAGTCCAGGGCCGTCGGCCCCGCGCCTTACGCCGTCAGCCGCTTGCGGCCCTTGGCGCGGCGCCGCGCGATGACCTTCTGGCCGTTCTTGGTGGCCATGCGCTGACGCCAGCCGTGACGGCGCTTACGAACGAGGCGCGACGGTTGATAGGTGCGCTTGGTGGCCACGGGACGGCTCCGGAAATCAAGGTGTTACCGCTGGGGTTCGCCCCCTCGCGATGAGCGCGGGTGGATACGGGAAGGGG
>CAMLKO010000086.1 GCA_946480495.1 uncultured Caulobacteraceae bacterium | reverse complement strand
ACGACGCCGGTCCAGGCCGCGGCGCTTCCGCCCGCACAGCCCGCCGCCGCGCCCGCCGACGACGGCAAGCCCAAGCCGCAGGTCTATGTCCTGACGCAGAACGGCGCGCCGCCGCAGGGCCAGACGACCTACCTGAACAACGCCGCGCCTGCGCCAGCGCCCGCGCCCGCTCCCGTGAAGCCCGCGCCCGCGCCGAAGCCCACGACGGTCACCCCCGGCAACTTCGTCGTGCAGATCGGGGCGGTCTCCTCGACGGCGCTGGCCAACGCCGCGCTGGCGCAGGCCGCCTCCATCGCGGGCGGCGGCCACGGCAAGGCGATCACCCCCGTCACCGTCAACGGCGCGACCCTCTACCGCACGGCCGTCACCGGCTTCACCACCAAGGAAGCCGCCATCGCCTACTGCAACGCGCTGAAGGCCGCCGGGAAAAGCTGCTTCGTCCGGTGATGATCTCCGCCTGCATCCTCGGCTGCTCGGGCCCTGAGCTGACCGCGGAAGAGCGGGCCTTCTTCCGCGACGTGCGCCCCTGGGGGTTCATCCTCTTCAAGCGCAATGTCGAAACCCCGGAGCAGGTGAGGGCGCTTACCGACTCGATGCGCGCCATCACCGACCGTCCCGACACGCCGATCCTCATCGACCAGGAGGGCGGCCGCGTCGCCCGCCTGCAGCCGCCGCACTGGCGCAAGTATCCGCCCGGGCGCGCCTACGGGCAGATCTCCGCCAACGATCCGCTGGTCGGCCGCGAGATCACCCGCCTCGGCGCCCGCCTGATCGCCCACGACCTGCGCCAGCTCGGGATAAACGTCGACTGCGTGCCGGTGCTCGACGTGCCCGAGCCCGGCGCCCACAACATCATCGGCGACCGCGCCTACGGCCAGACGCCGGAGGAGGTCGCCACGCTCGGCCGCGCCGCCGCCGAAGGGCTGATCGCGGGCGGCGTGCTGCCGGTCATCAAGCACATGCCGGGCCACGGGCGGGCGAAGGCCGACAGCCACGAGTACCTGCCCATCGTCGACGCCCTCTACGAAGACCTCGACGCCCGCGACTTCGCGCCCTTCCGGGTGCTGTCGGACATGCCGATGGGGATGACGGCGCACGTGATCTACGACGCCGTCGACCGCAGGCGTCCGGCGACCCACTCGCGCCGGGTCATCCGCAAGGTGATCCGCGAGGCCATCGGCTTCGACGGCCTCCTGATGACCGACGACCTGTCGATGAAGGCGCTGTCCGGCGACTTCCGCGAGCGGGCGCGCAACGCGCTGAAGGCCGGCTGCGATGTCGTCCTGCACTGCAACGGCGACATGGCCGAGATGAAGCCCGTCGCCGAGGCGACCGGCGCGCTGGTCGGCAAAGCGCGCCGCCGGGCCGACGCGGCTCTGGCGCGACTCGCCCGAATCCCGGAACCCTTCGACGCCGAGGAGGGACGCGCCCGCCTCGACGCCGCCTTCGAGGGGAGGTTCGCCGCATGAACGCGCCTTTCCAGCCCGTCCTCGATTTCGAGGCCGCCGACCACGCCGCCCAGGACGGCGAGGCGCTGATCGTCGACATCGACGGCTACGAAGGCCCGCTGCACGTCCTGCTGGCGCTGGCCCGCACGCAGAAGGTCGACCTGCTGCAGCTGTCGGTGACCAGGCTCGCCGACCAGTACCTCGCCTTCGTGCGCGAGGCGCGCCGCCTGCGGTTCTCGCTGGCCGCCGACTATCTCGTCATGGCCGCCTGGCTCGCCTACCTGAAGTCGCGCCTGCTGCTGCCCAGGCCCGAACGGCCCAAGGGCGACGAACCGCTGGCCGAGGAGGTCGCCGCCCAGCTCGCCTTCCGCATCGCCAAGCTCGACGCCATGCGCCAGTCGGTCGAGGCGCTGAAGAACTTGCCCCAGCTGAAGCGCGACGTCTTCACCCGCGGCGACCCGGAAGCGATCAAGATCGTCTCCCACACCCATCTGGAAGGCGACCTCTACGCGCTGATGACCGCCTACATCGGCCAGCGGAAGAAGGAGCAGGACCGCCACTACCGGCCCGCCGCGCCGACCGCCTATCCGCTCGACGACGCCCGCGAGCGGCTGAAGGTCATGCTGCCGGAGCTCGCCGCCTGGACCGCGCTGCAGGGCGTGGCCCCGATGCCCCATGCGGGGGGACCGAGCCGGGCCTCCTACCTGGCCTCCACCCTCTCGGCGAGCCTGGAGCTGGTGAAGGAAGGCCTGATGGAGGCCCGCCAACTGGAAGCCTTCGCCGACCTGTTCGTCCGCCGCCGCAAGGAGGCCGCGTGATCGAGCTGGCGCAAACCGTGCGGCAGGTCGAGGCGCTGCTGTTCGCGGCGGGCGGGCCGCTGAGCATCGGCGACCTGGAGCGCCGCCTGCCCGACGACGCCGACGTCGAGGGTGCGCTGGCCGAGCTGCAGACGCGCTACGAAAGCCGCGGCGTCCAGCTCGTCTGCGTGGCCGGCCGCTGGCGCTTCCAGACGGCCGAGGACCTCGCCTGGCTGATGACCGAGGAGCGGGAGGAGCCCAGGCGCCTCTCCCGCGCCGCGCAGGAGACGCTGGCCATCATCGCCTACCACCAGCCCGTCACCCGCGCCGAGATCGAGGCGGTGCGCGGCGTTCAGGCCAGCCGCGGCACGCTCGACGTGCTGCTGGAGCTGGGCCTGGTGCGCATGCGCGGCCGGCGCCGCACACCGGGACGGCCGGTCACCTTCGGCACCACCGACCTCTTTCTAGAGCACTACGGCCTGGCCTCGCTGGCCGACCTGCCCGGCATGGCGGAGATGAAGGCGGCGGGCCTGCTCAGCATGGACCTGCCGGCGGGCTTCAACGTCCCGGACCCCTCGCAGCCCACCGCCGACGAGGACCCGCTGGACCTCGAGGAGACCCCCGAGTTCGTCGCCGATTTCGTGGGCGAGGAGGAGTAGCGGTTCCGGCCGTCATGGCCGTGAGCCTTGCATCGGCCTATATTGTGGGCCAAGGCGTCCGCATGGACTTCAAGGAGTTATCCTTATGGGCACTTTTGGGCCTATCCATTGGTTGATCGTCCTCGTGGTGGTGCTCGTGCTGTTCGGCGGCAAGGGCAAGCTGTCGGGGATCATGGGCGATGCGGCCAAGGGCATCCGGGCCTTCCGCGAGGGTCTGAAGGACGACCCGAACGAGGCCGAGAAATCGGGCTCGCGCCTGCCGCGCACCGACGCGGAGAAGGAAGACCTCCGCCAACAATAGCCGCCGAGCCGGGCCTGCCGCATGCTGCCTGAAGTCGGCGCAACCGAACTGCTGGTCATCGCCGCGATCGCGCTTATCGTCGTGGGACCCAAGGACCTGCCCGTGATGCTGCGAAAGCTCGGGCAGTTCCTGGCGCGCCTGCGGGCCATGGCCAACGATTTCCGCGCCAGTTTCGACGAGATGGCCCGCCAGTCCGAGCTGGACGAGCTGCGCCGCGAGGTCGAGGCCATGCGCGCGGGCCGCTACTACGATCCGGCGGCGCTGGCGGATGTCGAAGCCGACCAGGTCTTCGCCGACATCCACGCCGAGCTGACCGGCCAGTCCGCGCCCCTGATCGAAGCCGCGCCCGAGCCGAAACCCAAGCGCAAGGCGCCCGCGAAGAAGAAGACCCCCTCCGCCGCCGCCGCCAAGAAGCCCCGCGCCCGCAGGAAGCCGGAGGCGAAGGCTTGAGCGATCCCTACGATCCGGACGAGGCCGATATCGAAGGCTCCCGCGCCCCGCTGCTCGACCACCTGATCGAGCTTCGCAAGCGGCTGATCGTGTGCGTGGCGGCGCTGTTCGTGGGCTTCATCGTCTGCTTCGCCTTCTCGCGGCACATCTACATCTTCCTGCTGCACCCGTTCGAGGTGGGGGCCGGGCTGCTGGCGGCGCAGAAGGGCGGCCACCACGGGCCGTTCGACCTGCTGCTCGCGCTCACCGGCTTCAAGGAGGTCCCGCCGGCGCAGGGGCTGAAGCTGGTCTTCACCGCCCCGCTGGAGTTCTTCTTCACCAAGCTGAAGCTGGCCGGCTTCGGGGCGCTGGTGATCACCTTCCCGATCCTGGCCTGGCAGCTCTACCGCTTCGTCGCGCCCGGCCTGTACCGGCGCGAGCGCAAGGCCTTCCTGCCCTTCCTGATCGCCTCGCCGGTGCTGTTCCTGATGGGCGCGGCGCTGGTCTATTACGTGATGCTGCCCTTCGTGCTGTGGTTCTCGCTGAGCCAGCAGATCGTCGACGCCGGCAACATCTCCGTCGAGCTGCTGCCGAAGGTCTCCGACTACCTGACGCTGGTGACGACGCTGCTGTTCGCCTTCGGTCTCTGCTTCCAGCTGCCGGTGGTGCTGACGCTGGCGGGCATGGCCGGGCTGGTGAATTCGGGGATGCTGAGAGCCGGCCGCCGCTACGCCATTGTCGCGGTCTTCGTCGTGGCCGCCATCCTGACCCCGCCCGATCCGATCAGCCAGATCACCCTCGCGGTGCCGATCTGCCTCCTTTATGAAGTGTCGATCTGGTGCGTTTGGCTTATCGAGCGCCGTCGCCGGCGTCAGGAGGCCGACGCCGCGCTGGCCTAGGGGGAAGGCTATGACCAACGAACAGTCGCGCCATCAGGCGCTGGCCGCGAGCGGGGCGGCGATCATCGCCTTCATCGGCGTGGTCCATGTGATGGTCGGCGAGACCATCTTCCCGTGGGCGCCCGCTTTCGTCGGGGGATATCTGATCTGGTACGCCATGGGCGTCGCCTGCGTGGCGTTCGGGCTGGCGCTGATGGCCGCGACGCTGGGCCTGATCCGGATGCCCGTCGTCATCTCGTGCATCGTGCTCGCGATTGGGGCGCTTGCGCTCACCGCGCTTGTGGAGGTCGTCCACGGCGAGTTCCACTTCTTCGCCGTCAGCCTGGCTGGCGCCGGTCTGATCACGGCCTGGTTTTACCGCAAGAGCGCGGTTGGCGAGGCGTCCGACGCGCCTTAGACAGGGGCGCCATGCACGACGTCAAAGCCATCCGCGAAAACCCCGACGCCTACGACCGCGGCTGGGCGTTGAAGGGGCTGGCCCCGCAGACGCCGGCGATCCTGGCGCTGGACGCCAGGCTCCGCGCCGCCCAGACCGCCGTGCAGGAAGCCGCCTCCAGGCGCAACGAGGCCTCCAAGCTCATCGGCATGGCCAAGGCCAAGAAGGACGAGGACCGCGCCCAGGTCCTGATGGCCGAGGTCGAGCAGCTCAAGGCCATCATGGCCGACGGCATGGAGGCGGAAGCGGCGCTCGGGACCGAGCTGCGCGCGCTTCTCGCGGCGCTGCCCAACCTCCCGGCCGACGACGTCCCGCCCGGCGAGGACGAGACCGCCAACGTCGAGCAACGCGCCGTCGGCGAACCCAAGCGCCTGAACAATCCCCGCGACCACGTCGACCTCGGCGCGCCGCTCGGCATGGATTTCGAGGCCGCCGCCCGGATGTCCGGCGCCCGCTTCGTGCTGCTGAAGGGCCAGGTCGCCCGGCTGGAACGCGCGCTCGGCCAGTTCATGCTCGACCTGCAGACCGGCGAGAACGGCTAC
>CAMLKO010000085.1 GCA_946480495.1 uncultured Caulobacteraceae bacterium | reverse complement strand
GCTAGGACAGCCGCTCCAAAGTCGGAGGCCTCCCCATGACCAGGAAACCGGACGGAAGCTGGGACAAGTCGAAGCTGCCCAGCCGCCATGTGACGGAAGGGCCCGAACGGGCGCCGCACCGGTCGTACTATTACGCCATGGGGCTGGGCACGCGGGAGATCGGCCAGCCGCTGGTCGGCGTGGCCTCCTGCTGGAACGAGGCGGCGCCCTGCAACACCGCGCTGATGCGCCAGGCCCACGCGGTCTCCGAAGGCGTCAAGCGCGGCGGCGGCACGCCCCGCGAGTTCTGCACCATCACCGTCACCGACGGCATCGCCATGGGCCACGAGGGCATGCGCTCCTCGCTGGTCAGCCGCGAGGTGATCGCGGATTCGGTCGAGCTGACCATGCGCGGCCACTCCTACGATGCGCTGGTCGGCGTCGCCGGCTGCGACAAGTCGCTGCCGGGCATGATGATGGCCATGCTGCGGCTGAACGTGCCGAGCGTCTTCCTCTATGGCGGTTCGATCCTGCCCGGCCGCCTCGACGGCAAGGACCTGACCGTCCAGGACGTCTTCGAGGCCGTCGGCCAGTTCTCCGCCGGCGTGATCGACGAAAAGCGCCTCTGCCAGGTCGAGCAGCACGCCTGCCCGGGCGACGGCGCCTGCGGCGGCCAGTTCACCGCCAACACCATGGCCTGCGTCTCCGAAGCCATCGGCCTGGCGCTGCCGCTGTCGAGCGCGCTGCCGGCCGCCTACGAGAGCCGCGACGCCTATGCCGTGGCCTCCGGCGAGGCGGTGGTGCGGCTGATCGAGCAGAACATCCGCCCGCGCGACATCTGCACCCGCAAGGCCTTCGAGAACGCCGCGGTGGTCGTGGCCGCGACCGGCGGCTCGACCAACGGCGGGCTGCACCTGCCGGCCATGGCCAACGAGTGCGGCGTCGAGTTCACCCTGCGCGACTTCGCCGAGATCTGCGACCGCACGCCCTACATCGCCGACCTCAAGCCCGGCGGCCGCTACGTGGCCAAGGACATGGGCGAGGCCGGCGGCATGCCGATGCTGCTGAAGACCCTGCTCGATGCGGGTTTCCTGCATGGCGACGTGATGACCGTCACCGGCAAGACGCTGGCCGAGAACCTGAAGGACGTCGTCTGGCGCGACGACCAGGACGTGATCCGTCCCGCGACGAAGCCGCTGTCGCCGACCGGCGGGGTGAAGGGCCTGTGGGGCTCGCTCGCCCCTGACGGCGCCATCGTGAAGGTGGCGGGCTTAAACCACCTGCATCACCGCGGCCCCGCCCGCGTGTTCGACGGCGAGGAAGCCTGCTTCGAGGCTGTCCAGAAGGGCGACTACAACGACAACGACGTGCTGGTGATCCGCTACGAGGGTCCGAAGGGCGGGCCTGGCATGCGCGAGATGCTGTCGACGACCGCCGCCCTCTACGGACAGGGCCGCTCCGACAAGGTCGCGCTGATCACCGACGGCCGCTTTTCGGGCGCGACGCGGGGCCTGTGCATCGGCCACGTGGGTCCGGAAGCCGCGGACTGCGGGCCCATCGCGCTGATCAAGGACGGCGACATCATCTCCATCGACGCGGTGGCCGGGACCATCGAGCTGGAAGTCGATCCCATCGAGCTCGAGCATCGCGCCCGCGACTGGCGTCCGCGCCAGACGGGCTACGGCTCAGGCGCGCTGTGGAAATTCGCCCAGCAGGTCGGTCCGGCCTACCTCGGGGCCGTCACCCAGCCCGGTTTCTCGGGCGAGCGGCACGTCTACGCCGATATCTAAGCCGTTGATTCTGTGGATAAGCGTCACCGTTTTGTCGGGAACCCGACCTACGTTTGATAGTTATCCAATGCATGACCGAGAACCGCGAAAACGAAGCCCGCTCCTGGGCCGACAGCGAAGCCGCCGGCGACCGCGCCGTCGCGGAGATGAAGCGCTCGCTCGACCGCCTGCGCGGCCAGGTCGGCGCCTACCGCGAGCAGGTCATTGAACTCGACGAGACGACCGGCGACGGCGCCGAGTCCTAGGGCAGCGGATTGACCCCGAACAGGTAGGGGTGGGCGAACAGCACCGCGGCCCAGATCACGATCGCCAGCAGGATCCGCCACCAGCCGATCTCGGCCAGCGACAGCTTCTGCCGCCCCGAGGCGATCGCGCCGAAGGGCACATTCGAGGTCTGCGCCGCAAAGCCGTCCCACGCGGCGCCCAGCGCCCGCTTGCGCTTGGCGTCGATGCTGAAGGTCCCCGACACCGCCAGCACCAGCAGCGAGCCGAACAGCAGCAGCGAGGGCGCATCGCCGTTCGCCAGCAGGTGACCGACCGCCCAGATCGCCACGCCCCACAGGAACGGGTGGCGCGTGATCCTCAGCATGCCGCTCACCACATCCGCCCGCTCCAGCGCGCCTTCCTGGCGCACGCTGGTCGGATTGCGCGTGAAGAGGCCCGGCACGATCAGCAGGAAGGCGAGGAGCTGGATGACCAGCTGCGCATCGCGCGCGCCGCGCCCCAGGTCCCAATAGGTCGCCCCGACGCCCTTGGCATGGCCGTAAGCGATGCCGAGCCACACGAGACCCCCAAGCGAGGCCAGCGAGAACAGCCCCATGTAGGGCCCTTCCCCAATCCCGCTGACCAGCGCGCCCCTCAGGCGCGTGCCCGAAACCAGCAGGTGAAGCAGTACGAAGAAGGCTGCAGCGGCGATCAGTTGCGTCATGTCTCCCTCCCAGAAGCAGGGGGACGATGGGCCCGCTAATTTACGCTGTCAATTATAGCGCCAGCTCGACCACGAACGGCACGTGGTCCGAGGGCTTTTCCTTCGCGCGGGTCTCGCGGTGGATCTCCACGGCCTGCAGGCGGTCGGCGGCCTGGGGCGAGAGGAGGATGTGGTCGATGCGGATGCCGTGGTTCCGCTGCCAGGCGCCCATCTGGTAGTCCCAGAAGGTGTAGCCGCCCGGCTTGCCGTCGACCTCCATGTAGGCGTCGGTGAGGCCGAGGTTCTTGAGCGCCCGGAAACTCGCCCGCGCCTCAGGCGTGAAGAGCGCGTCGTTCACCCAGCTCGGCGGGTTATCGCAGTCCTGCGGCTCGGGGATGACGTTGTAGTCGCCGGCCAGCGCCAGCGGCTCCTCCAGCGCCAGCAGCTCGGCGGCGTGCTTGCGCAACCGCGCCATCCAGTCGAGCTTGTACTCGAACTTCTCCGAGCCGATCGGATTGCCGTTGGGCAGATAGATGGACGCCACGCGGATCGGCGTCGGCCCGGAGACGACCGCCTCCAGATAGCGCGCATGGTCGTCGGTTTCGCTGCCGGGAAGCCCGCGCCGGACGTCTTCCAGCGGCGTCTTCGAGAGCATCGCCACGCCGTTGTAGGTCTTCTGCCCGTGGACGGCGACGTTGTAGCCCAGCCGCTCGAACGCCTCGGCGGGGAACTTCTCGTCGACGCACTTCAGCTCCTGCAGGCAGGCGACGTCGGGCATCGCCGCCTCGAACCACTCGACCACGCGCTCCAGCCGCGCGTTGATCGAGTTGACGTTCCAGGTGGCGATCCGCACGGGCTCAGATCGAGAAGCTGACGCCGCAGCCGCAGCTGGACTTGGCGTTGGGGTTGCGGACCTTGAACTCGGCGCCGGCCAGCTCGTCGACGAAATCGATCTCCGAGCCCTTCAGCAGCACCATCGAGACCTCGTCGATCACCGCCGTCGCGCCATCGCGTTCGATCTTCAGGTCGCCGGGCTGGGCCTCGTCGACCAGGTCGAGCTGGTACTGGAAGCCCGAGCAGCCGCCGCCTTCGACCGCCACGCGCAGCATCACCGGCCGGCCTTCGCGCTCGGCGATCAGGCGGATGCGGCTGGCGGCGCTCGGCGAGAGTGTGATTGCGGGTTCTGTCATGGTTGTGCCTTGCCCTATATGAGAGCGCCCGCGCTCCGGGGGAAGAGGGAAGACATGCCGTTCGAGCCGCCGCCGCGCGCCGCCTTCGCCGAGGACCCCTCGCGTTCGCGGGGCCGCCGCTTCGTCGAGGCCGACAGCCGCAGCCGCACCGCCTTCGCCCGCGACCGCGACCGCATCATCCACTGCACCGCCTTTCGCCGCCTGAAGGAGAAGACCCAGGTCTTCGTCGCGCACGAGGGCGACCACTACCGCACGCGGCTGACCCACTCGCTGGAAGTCGCCCAGATCGCCCGCTCGATCGCCACCGCCATGGGCCTCGACGCCGACCTCGCCGAGACCGTCGCGCTGGCCCACGACCTCGGCCATCCGCCCTTCGCCCACGCCGGCGAGGAGGAGCTGGAAAAGCAGATGGCCGCGTACGGCGGCTTCGACCACAACGTCCAGACCTTCCGGGTCGCGACCGAGCTGGAGCACCGCTACCCCGAGTTCGTCGGCCTGAACCTGACCTGGGAGACGCTGGAAGGCGTCATCAAGCACAACGGTCCCGTCACCTCGAAACTGGGCGAGCCCGCCTGGGCGCCCGTCGCGGCCTATGACGCCGACTACGCGCTGCGGCTCGGAACCTGGGCCTCGGCGGAGGCGCAGGTGGCCGCGCTGGCCGACGACATCGCCTACAACAACCACGACGTCGACGACGGCGTGGCGGCGGGGCTGTTCGGCCTCGACGAGCTGAAGGACGTGCCGCTGATCGGCCCCATCGTCTGGGAAGTCCGCAAGGAGTGGCCCGACCTCGACCCGCGACTGGCCCGCCTCGAAGCGGTGCGGCGGATGATCGGCGCGATGGTCGACGACGTCATGGCCGAAACCCGCCGCCGCGCCTCGGCGGCCGAGGTGAAGTCGGCGGAAGACGTGCGAAACCTGGACCACGCGCTGGTCGCCTTCACGCCGGACATGGCCGAAGACCTCGCCCGCCTGCGCCAGTTCCTGCAGGAGCGGATGTACCGCCACTGGCGCGTCAACCGCACCCGCAGCCAGGCGCGCCGGCTGCTGGCCGAGATGTTCACCCTGTTCATGAGCGAGCCGGAGGTGCTGCCCGCCGAGTGGTTCGAGCGCACGAACGGCCTCGACGAGACGGGCCGGGCGCAGCTCGTCTGCGACTACATCGCGGGCATGACCGACCGCTACGCCATCGAGGAGCACAAGCGGCTCTTCCAGCCCGACCTGATCGGCTAGCGACCTCACGACGCTGGTCCGCCGGGGGCCGGCTTCCGATAGACTGCTCCGGACTGCGCGCGATTCGTTTCGCGCCTTCGTGTCTGGAGTTCCGGCCATGTCCGATCCGCATCGCGGCGCCTACACCCCTCCCACCGACGCCCCGCTGACCTTCGACGCGCGCCGCCCCACCGGCGGACGGCGACCCGCGCCGCTGGCGCTGATCGTCAGCGTGCTGGTGCTGCTCGTGCTGGGCGGGGCGGTCTTCTACTTCTACCGCAGCGGGGTGCGCGCCCCGAACGCGGCGCCCCAGCCGGTCGGCACGCCCCTTGGCGAAATCACCGCGCCCGCGCCGGCGCAGGCCCAGCCGCAGGATCCCGCCGCGGGTCTGGAGATCTACCGGGCCGGCGAGGCCCCCGCCGCCCAGGCGCCGACCTTCGCGCCCGCGCCCGAGCAGCCGCAGCCGCGCCCGACGACGCCGGTCCAGGCCGCGGCGCTTCCGCCCGCACAGCCCGCCGCCGCGCCCG
>CAMLKO010000084.1 GCA_946480495.1 uncultured Caulobacteraceae bacterium | reverse complement strand
CCCTCGGGGATCAGCTTGCACAGGCGCGGGAAGGTGCCGACGTCGGCGGTCATGCCGATGTTGATCTCCTGGATGCAGAAGAAGGCGTCGGCGCTGGCGTAGCGGATGTCGCAGGCGCTGGTCATGTCGACGGCGCCGCCGATGCAGCCGCCCTGGATGGCGACGATGACCGGCATGCGCGCCTCGTCCAGGCAGGAGAAGGTGTCCTGCAGGTGATGGACGTGGCGGCGGAAGCTCTCGGCGGCGTTCTGCCGGTCGCTCTGGGCCTCGGGAACCACGCCCGCGCCCTCGGTGAAGACCGAGAGTTCCATGCCCGCCGAGAAGTGCTTGCCCGTCGAGGAGATGACGATGCAGCGGGCCCGCGCATTGTCGTCGATGTCGCGCACGATGGCGGGCAGCTCGTTCCAGAAGGCCCGGTTCATGGCGTTCATCGCGTCGGGCCGGTTCAGCCGGATGTGGGCGACACCGGCTTCGATCGAGACGTCGAAGCAGGTCCATTGGGCGGTGGTGGCGGGGGCGGTCATGGCGGCGATCTCCGTTTGACGCCAGATTACGCCCCCTGACGCCACGAAAGCCAAGTCTCAGAGATCGACGACCTTCAGGCCCGTCTTGTCGCGGATCAGCTCGGCGACGATGCGGCGGTGACAACCCGCGGCGTCGGCCTCGTAGCAGAGGAGGGCCGCCTTGCGCTCCCTGGCGATATCGGTGGCGTCGGCGAGTTCGAACTGGGCCTGAGGCTCGGTCAGATGCTCGTGGTAGATGGCGTACATCTTGTCGATATGGCCCGCGCGGGCGGCGTCGCGGCCGGGCTTGGGGGTGCCGAGCGCTTTCAGGTGCACATAGCCGATGCCCGCCTCGTGCAGGCTCGCGGCCAGGATGTTCTTGGAGAACCCGGCCCGGCGCGAGGACGGCACGGCGCGGACGTCGATGACGATCTCCACGCCGGCGTCCTTCAGCTTGCCGATGACCTCGCCCTGCGTGGCGTCCTCGTAGCCGATCGTCGCAAGCTCCTTTGGCACCGGTCTCCTCCCTTGCATGCCCCTGGGGCGCCGCCCTACCTGTAGCACCTTCGCTCAAGGAGTGTTCCCAGCCCATGGACGCCGCCGTGTTCCACGAGCCCCGACGGCGTTTCATCGCCATCGAAAGCCGCGCAGGCTCCGGCGAGATGGCGGCGCTGGACTTCGGGCCGGCGGATCGCCCCTACGACGTGATCTTCCTCCACGCCAACGGCTTCAACGCCATGACCTACCGCTCGATCCTGGGGCCGCTGTCGGCGGGCCTGCGGATCCTGGCGGTCGACCAGCGGGGGCATGGCGCGAGCCGCCTGGCCGCCGAGCCCGAAGGCCGCCGGAGCTGGCGCGATTTCCGCGACGATCTGGTGGCGCTCATCGATGCGCTCGGCCAGTCGCCGGTCGTGCTGTCGGGACATTCGATGGGCGGGACGGTGAGCCTGCTGGCCGCCGCGGTGCGGCCCAAGGCCGTGAGCTCTCTGGTCCTGTTCGACCCGGTGATCATGCCGCCGCTGGTGGCGGCCTACGCCCATGCGCCGTGGACCTCGGGACGGCTGTGGAAGCAGATGCCGATTGCGCAGGGCGCGCTTCGGCGGCGCAACACCTTCGACAGCCGCGAGGCCGCCTTCGCCGCCTACAAGGGGCGCGGCGCCTTCAAGACCTGGCCGGATTCGACAGTGGCCGACTATGTGGCCGGCGGCTTCATCGACCTGCCGAACGGCAAGGTGACGCTGGCCTGCGCGCCGGAGTGGGAAGCCTCCAGCTTCGCCGCGCACGGGCACAATCCCTGGGCGGCGCTGCGCAAGGTGAGCGCGCCGGTCCGCATCCTGAAGGCGGAGAAGGGCTCGACCTGCCGGGGAAGCGTCGGCGCCCTGAAGCGCCGCAAGCCGGACCTGCGCATCGAGACCGTCCCCGGCTCCACGCACTTCCTGCCGATGGAGCGTCCCGACCTCGTGCGCGAGGCGCTGATGGACGCGGCGGTCTAGAGCGTCAGGCCCTGGGTGACGTGGGCGGCGAGGTCCGCCTGCGCCTCGTCCGAAATCGGCACGATCTTGCGGGAATCCAGATCGAAGGTGATGGCGATGGCCTCGGACGTGCCCCAGGCCTTGCCCGTCTCCGGGTCGAGCATCCAGTGCATCAGCCGCTGGGTCTTTGAATCCACGCCCGCCAGCCCTGAACGGATCTCCACCCGGTCGCCCGAACGCGGCCAGTCGAGGTGGACGAGGCGGTATTCCAGAACCGCGCCGCCGATGCGGCCGGGCTTCTGAGGCGCCTTGTCGGCCACCACCGTGCGGAAGGCGCCGACGAGGCTCGGGATGCCGTCGGAGACGCGGCCGATGAACTGCTCCACCCGCATGCGGCCGAAGATGTCGACGTCGGTCAGGCCGATGGCGCCAAGGCCGATGCGGATCAGGCCAAGCTCCTCGGCGCGCTCTAGGCTCGCCTGGCTGCCGACGGGACCTAGCACGATGCTGCGGGCGGCCGCCTGGTCGGGCACGGCCACCATGAGCGGCTTGGCGCGCTCGCGGGTGCGGGCGGGCCAGGGGAAGGGCCTGGCCTCGCCGGGCGTGACGTGGGCGACCGTGGTCTGGAAGGTGGCGGCGACCTCGCCCGACTTCGAGTGGATCAGCAGCTGGAGCAGGCGCGCCTCGTCCTCGCCCATCTCGATGACGCCGCCGACCATGTGCAGCGCCGCGCCCGCGTGGCATTCGCGCAGGAAGCGGATGTGTTGTTCGCGCACCAGCAGGGTTGCGCCCGCGCCGGGGGCGAAGGCGCGCGGCAACCCGAGAAGCGCGGCCAGTCCGGCCAGCCCCTCCATCGCCCGGGTGACGTAGAAGCGCACATTCATGTGCCCCATCTCGTCGCATTCCCAGGTGTTGACGCCCCCGCGCCAGATTTCGACGCCTTGATGCTTCAAGCTCAGCTCCGGCAGTCGGCGCACAGGCCGTGGGCCTCGATGGTCACGCTGCTGACGGCGTAGCCCGCGGCGTCGCCCAGCGCCGCCATCGGCGAGGCGCCGTGGGAGGCGATCTCGCGCGTCGCTCCGCAGCAGTCGCAGATCAGGAAGGCGGCGGCGTGCCCGTCTTCGCCGCGGCGGCAGGCGACGTAGGCGTTCAGGCTCTCGATCCGGTGGGAGAAGCCGTGCTGGGTCAGGAACTCCAGCGCCCGATAGACGGTCGGCGGCTTGGCGGGCGCGCCGTCCTCGCCGAAGGCGGCGATGAGGTCGTAGGCCTTCACCGGCTGGCCGGCGCGCAGCAGCAGCTCCAGCACGCGGCGGCGGGGCGGGGTCAGCTTCTGGCCGGCCGCCTCGCAGCGCCGTTCGGCATTCGCAAGCTCGGTCGCCAGCGCCTCGTCGCTCAGGCGCGCTTGGTGGTGCTCGTGTCCGCAGTCGGCCATGCGCCTGAGGTAAAGGCCCGGCCGGGCCCGCGCAAGCTGGCGGCGCCCTAAGGCTTGAGCCCGGCGAGCGCGGGCTTGATCCGCCCGGCGGCGCCCTTGGGCGTGATGCCGCGCATGCCGGGGAAGAAGCGGTCGCGGATGATCGGCTCGATCAGCGGCGAGTGGTGCAGCACCATCGACCCGCCGAAGAGGCCGAACGAGCGCACGCCCAGCGCGGCGGCCATATTCAGCGGCCCCGAGCAGTTGCCGATGTAGAGATCGGCCAGCGACAGGAGCGCGATGGCCTCGGGCAGCGAGAACTGACCGGTGACATCGACGGCCGGCTGCTCGCGCCCGGCGGCGGCCATCGCCTCGCGCGCGGCGTCCCTGTCGCCGGGGCCGCCGAACCAGAACAGGGTCCCGATCTGCGGGCCCAGCAGCCTGGCGAGCTCGCCGAAGTGGCCGGCGGGCCAGCGGCGCATGTTGTTGGTGGCGCCGACGCCGAAGAAGACCCACGGGCGCGGCTGGCCCTCGAACCGGGCCCGCATGGCCTCGACCAGCGCGGGGTCCGGCGTCAGGCGCGGCTCGACGTCGATGGGGGGCAGGCCGGCGGCCTTGGCCAGTTCGCAGTAGAGCTCGACGGGATGCAGCTCGCGCATGGAGCCGGGCAGGCGCGCGCCATCGGGGGTCAGCCAGCGTTCCTGGCTCCTGCGGCCGAACCCGAAGGCGTTGATTTCCTTCACGCCGGCCAGTTTGGCCGCCATGGCGGGGCGCGAGGAGGCGTCGAGGATCCAGACGCTGCGCGGCTTGATGCGCCGGAAGGCGGCCAGGCAGCCGGTGAGTTCCTTCAGGTTGCTCTTGGTGCGCGGTAGGTAGAGGGCCTGCAGGTCAGGCTCGGTCGCCAGCACCTCGCGCGCGGCGGTGCTGGGACGGCAGAGCACGGTGACCGGCTCGCCCGGATGGGCGGCCGCGATCGCCTTCAGGAACGGCAGGTGCCAGAGGAGGTCGCCGATCCCCGGGTGCTTGAAATAGACGGCCGAGCCGCCGGTGCGCAGCTCGGCCGCCATTTCGGATCAGGCCTTCTTGTCGAACAGCTTGGCCCAGCGGGGCTTCTGGCGGGTCTTCCAGGCGCCGCGCCAGTAGGCGTCGGAGCCGATCAGCGGGACCACCGTGGTGGCCTCGGCGAAGACCATCTGCTCCCAGGTCACGTCGACCTTGCCCCAGGAGCAGGCCTCCTTGAGCGTCGAGGAGGAGCAGGCGCCGTCGCGCACGTCGGCCACGGTGATCTGGACGGCGTACTTGTGCATGTCGGCCTCGACGCCGAGGATTTCGGCGCAGACGACGGTGTCCTGGGCGAAGTTCTTGGGAACGCCGCCGCCGACCATGAACAGGCCCGTGTCGCCCGCGGCGATCTTGATGTCGGTCAGCTCGCGGAAATCCGCGACCGCGTCGATCATCACGTAGGGCTTGCCGGCCTTCATCCGCTCGACCTGGTGCTTGACGAGGCCAAAGCCCGCCGAGCTGTCGACGAAGGCGGGGCAGAAGATCGGCACGCCTTCTTCGTAGGCGGTCTGGACCAGCGAGCCGGGCTTCTTGGCGTTTCCCGCCGCCAGCCACTTGCCCATTTCCTGGATGAACTCGCGGCTGGAGTAGGCGCGGGGCTCGAGGCTGTCGGCGATCTCCTTGATCGTCATGTCGACGTTCTGGAGCTCTTCCTCGTCGATGTAGGTGTCGTAGATGCGGTCGATGTACATCGCCCGCAGCTCGCGGTCGTCCACCGTGGAGTCGGCCTGGTAGTGCTTGAAGCCAAGCGCCTCGAGGAAATCCATGTCGACGATGGAGGCGCCGGTGGCGACCACCACGTCGATCATCCCGAACTTCACCATGTCGCGATAGACGTGCATGCAGCCGCCCGCGCTGGTCGAACCCGCGAGGATCAGCCACGGCGAGCACTTCTCGTCGGCCACGGCCATGTTGAAGATGTCCGCCGCCCGCGCGGTATCGCGCGACGAGAAGCTCATCTTGCGCATGGCGTCGATGATCGGCCGCGCGTCGAAGCTGGTGATATCGACGTGCTCGACGACGTTGGCGAGCAGCTCGGCCTTGCGGTTGTCGTTGGGAGGAACGGGAGCGTTCATCGGTCAGGTTTCCCTTGTGGTGAGCGCCCGTCCAATAGCGACGTGAGGGCCCGGACGGAGCGACGGGCCCTCACCTAACAAACCAGCCGTGCGGTTATTTCCTCCGGCGCTTC
>CAMLKO010000083.1 GCA_946480495.1 uncultured Caulobacteraceae bacterium | reverse complement strand
TTGCCCTCACGCGAGGCGGCCGAGCGCGTCGGATCGGCCGTGACCCGCCCCTTCAGCCAGGCCCCGGCCGAGTTCCAGACCAGCGTCGGCCAGCGCACGACCGTCACCCTGCCCGACCATTCGGTGGTGACGCTGGACACCGACACCATCCTGCGCGTGCACGACAAGCCGGGCGAGCGGCTGGTCAGCCTCGAGCGGGGCCGCGCCTTCTTCAAGGTGGCTCACGATCCCTCGCGGCCATTCATTGTGCAGGCGGGCGGCCACCGCGTGCGCGCGGTAGGCACCGAATTCGACGTGCGCGTAGGCCCCCGCGACTTCGAGGTGACCTTGATCGAGGGGCGCGTGAAGGTGGAGACGCCGTCGCTGTTCCGCGCCACGGCCACGACCGCCCAGCTTGTCCCCGGCCAGCGGCTGGAGATCGACGGCGCCCGCCCGCAGCTGACGCAGGTGGACCTGAAGACCGAGACCACCTGGCACGACGGACGGCTCACCTTCACGCGGGATTCGCTGGCCGACGCGGTCGCGGAAATGAACCGCTACTCCGACAAGAAGATCGTGTTTGCCGACGGCGTCCCGGACAAGTCCATCATTGGCGTCTTCCGCGCCGGCGACGTCGACAGCTTCGCAAAGGCCCTTACGATGAACGGCATCGCGCAGATCAAGTCAGAGACGGAGAATTCCATCGAGCTCGCCGCCAACTGATTTTTTTGTGCGGGGATATCCGTCCCTTTTCCTACCGCCCGCGTCCTTCGACATAGAGGGGAAACGATCTCCTCGAAGAATAGAGGGGGAAAATCGTGGCGAAGGGTAAGAAGAATTTGCATGGCCGGCTGCTCTGCGGAGCCGCCGCAATTGCTTTGCTGTCGTGGTCCAGCGCGCGCGCCCAGGACGCGAAGTTCGACATCGCGCCCCAGCCGCTCGACACGGCGCTGCGCGAATTCGGCGTCCAGAGCGGCGTCACGATCATGGCCGACGCCCACGATACGCTCGCCAAGCAATCTCCCGGCTTTTCCGCCACGGCCGATCCCGAGACGGCGCTGAAGCAGCTGCTGGCGGGAACGGGCCTCTCCTACCGTCGAAGCGGTGACGTCTTCGTGGTCGGAGACGCCTCTGACCCCCAGTCGGGAAGCGCCGCGGGGGACGGCGCTGAGGGTACGGTCCAGGCGCTGATTGTCACGGCCCAGAAGCGCGAAGAGGATATTCAGGACGTCCCCATCGCCATTTCGGCGTTCACGCAGGAGGCCCTCGAGCGTTCGCAGGTCGCCGGCGGTCCGGACCTGATGACCCAGGTCCCGAACATGACGTTCACCAAGACGAACTTCTCGTCTTATTCGATCCAGATTCGCGGCATCGGCACCCAGGCGATTTCCGCGACCACGGACGCCGCCGTGGCGGTGGCGTTCAACAACACGCCCTTCATCCGTAACCGGTTTTTCGAGCAGGAATTCTACGATTTGCAGCGGGTGGAGGTACTGCGCGGGCCTCAGGGCACGCTCTATGGCCGCAACGCCACGGCAGGCGTGGTGAACCTGATCTCCCAGAAGCCCAAACTCACTTATGAGGCGAAGCTCTCGGGCGATGTGTCCAACTACAAGTCGACCCGCCTCGAAGGCATGATCAACCTGCCGCTGGCCGAGGACAAGGTGGCCCTGCGCCTCGCCGGCGCCTGGACCAAGCGGGACGGCTATGACACCAACGAGATCACGGGCAACCAGATCGACGGTCGCGACCTATGGTCGACGAGACTGTCGCTGCGCGTAGCGCCCACCGATGGCATCGACGTCAACCTGATCTGGGAGCACTTCCAGGAGAACGACGACCGCATACGCTCGGGCAAGCAACTGTGTCATCAGGATAATCGCGACGAGGTCGGCGGGTTGATGGTTATGGCTCCCGGTAAATTGCCAGGAAACGGCCTCTACAGTAACATCTTCAGCCAGGGGTGTATCGCGTCATCGCTTTATTCTCCCGATGCGTTCGAAGCGCCAAACGGTTTTTCGCTACCATACTTTCAGGCCCTCCGCGCCGTTGAAGAACCTATCGCCGGCGACTTCAACGCCTACGAAAATCAAGTTCAGTCCAGGGATCTTCATGTCATCGAGTCGACTGTAGACCCTAAATACCGGGCCAAGAGCGACGTTGTCGAGTTGCAGTGGAGCGCGGATATCGGCCACGAGCTGACAGTGGCGTCGGAAACATCATACTTGTACGATACGATTTTCTCCGTTCAGGACTACAACCGTTTTAACACCCGGAGCGGCGCATTTATCGCGGCTCACTGTTGTGCAAGAACAGATTACATGAGGCCCGGGCCGAACGGTTACATTTTTGATGATCCTCAGGTCGGATCCGCGGACCGTCTTGTAGCCGTTGATTCGTCGCGAGCGAAATCTTCGCAATTCAGCCAGGAATTCCGCCTTTCCTCTGACTACGAAGGTGCCTTTAACTTCAGTCTCGGGGCGAATTTCCTCCGCTATGATACCGTTGAGAAGTACTACGTCTTCATCAACACGCTCACCATGTTTAGCGCCCATGGTGGCAACGGCACCCCCTACCTCTACCCATGGGTACCGTTCGTTAGCGATAACAGCGAGTGCCTAGTTCGAGGCATGATCCGCCCCGACCCGACGGCTGTTCAGGAATTTCAGGGCTGTCAGTACATCGATCCAAACCCGATCGAGAGCGTAAACGACCTCGGTCACAACTATTTCCTTAGCAAAAATCCGTATAAGCTGATCTCTTACGCCATGTTTGGCGAGGCGTACTATAACATCACGCCAAGCCTGAAGCTAACCGCCGGGCTCCGTTGGACTGTCGACAAGAAAGAGGCGCCGAGAATCCCCAGCATGTTGATTGCAGGGCACTCGGTCGGTTCTGCCGTTATGGCCGTGGAGCGCCAGGAATGGCGTGAGCCGACGGGCCGCCTGACACTCGACTGGAAGCCCGCGCTCTCGTTTACGGACGAGACGTTGCTCTACGCGTCCTACGCCCACGGCTATAAAGCGGGTGGGTCGAACCCGCCGCCCGCAGGGGTTGTCGGTTTCCGCAGCGGCGATCCTGACGCGAAAAGCATACTCGATGAGACCGTGACGAAACCAAAAACCTTCGACCCTGAATTTGTCGATGCCTTTGAGGTCGGCGCCAAGAACACGCTGCTCGATGGTAGGATGACGGTGAATGCGGCCGCATTCTATTATGACTACACAGGATACCAGGTTTCCCAGATAATAGATCGATCTGCGGTCAACTATAATTTCGACTCCAAGGTCTGGGGGTTGGAACTCGAGGCCGACTGGCGTCCCCTGGAGAACCTGCGCCTCGGATTCAAGGGTGGTTATGAGAAGACCCGCATCGCCGATGGGGAGCAGGCGATCGACATCATGGACCGAACCGCGGGACGTGAGGACTGGGTCGTGATCCGACCGTTCCCAAGCTATAGCTCGAACTGCGTGCTGCCGGCATACGTCTTCAATGATGGTGTCACCAATGCGACCTTTATTCGCTATCCTGAGTTTGTGAACGGATTCCCGGGGCCGTGCGAATACGCCTACCATCTTAATCTCGACCCGGTCACCTGGCTGCCCTACGTGCCGAACCCGACCATCGAGTTGCTTCAGCCGTTTGACGAAAGAGAGCCGATCACGGCTCAGAACTACCCGGGGTTTGATCCCAGCGCCGACTACGGCGCCAATCACGGCGAAGGATTCTTCAAGCAATTGGGCGGGAACGAGCTGCCCAATGCGCCACACTTCACCGCGACGATCACAGCAGATTACACCGTCCCGCTGCCGTCGAACTGGTTCATGACGCTGCATACCGACCTCTACTATCAGTCGGAAGCCTGGACGCGCGTCTTCAACATGCCGGGCTATGACAAGCTCAAGGCCTATTCCAACATCAACCTTGCGGCGGTCTTCACCAACGAGGACGCCGGCTGGAAGGTGATGGCTTACGTTAAGAATGTGCTCGATCGCGACAGCATCACCGGCGCCTTCCTGAACTCAGACGACTCCGGCCTCACCACCAACGTCTTCCTGACCGAGCCACGCCTCTACGGGCTTCGGGTCACGAAGGAATGGAGCGGCGGCCCGTGGTGGACCGGCGCAAATGCGAACCACACCGGGCCCTATCCACTAACCGTGGAGCTTGGTGGCCAGGTTCAAAGGCACGATGCGCCTTACGCTACAATCCTGCTGCCAATTGCCGGTGAGATCGCGACAGCGCCTCAAAACCACGATTTGGACTGGGGAGACGGTCGGGAGGTGCGGGTCACCTACAGGCCGGACGGCGGGCCGTGGAGCGTCGCCGCGGGCCTGCGGTACGCGCGAGCGAACCGAAGCGAGCCATTATCTCACTCGGAGCAACCATCCGGGCCACGGCGCTGTGCCTTCGCCCTTCCACCTTTAAACGCGTTCTGCGATTCATCTTCTCCGAAGTATATACCCACCGCTTGGCGGACTGGCACGGATTGGTCCGACTCTTCCGGCAGCGAACGCGAAGACCATGTAATTGCCGACTTCGTCGTCGGCTTCGATGTCGGGCTTGGCGTCTTAGGCGACAGCCGATCAACTATCGCAGGCGGGTTGCGCTACGCGGACTTTCAGTCCGTCACCACGACGGTTACCCACGGCGTAAACTGGGAGGTTCCCGAGGGGTGGGTGAAATACCCAGGGCTGCGCGACGAGTACCGGGCCAACATCACCGCTAAGCGCGAATTCAGCGGCCTTGGCCCGACGCTTTCTTGGGATGCAGCACAGCGTCTTTTGGGAAGCAGCGCCGCAGGCCACTTGGACCTCGACTGGTCGGTGACAGGCGGCGTTCTCTTTGGAGAGCAACATACGGACATCACCGGCATGTACGCCATCAACCATCTGGTGGCGCAGAACGACCCAGACCTGGCGCTGCAGCCCCTTTCTCCGGTTTCATTGCCGGGCTCGCGCTCCAAGTCCGTCACAGCCCCCGTGGTGGATCTGTCGCTGGGTCTTGCCTATGAAGTGGGCCGCTTCACGGTCGGCACGGGCTACAAATGGGAGCGGTATTTCAACGTCCTCGACGCCGGTTATGCCGAGCGTAAGGACGTCGACCGCACCATTGACGGTCCCTACTTCAAGATCGCCGTCGGATTTGGCGGTTAGCGCGAACTCCTCCGGCTTCGGTCCCCTCTGAACCGGAACACCTGAAGGCGGCGGAGCAATCCGTCGCCTTCTTCTTTGCGTTGTGAGTTCGCCCGCGGCCTTGACATCCGGCCGAACCGGCGCGGACCCTTCGCGTGCATACGTACGTGAAGGGGCCAGCCATTTCCGAGGTGCGGCGAGTCTGGGCCTATCCCCATCCAGAGGCGGATCAGCCGTCGCTGGCGCTGCTCTATCGTCGTCACTGGCGCGAGATCTGCAGCTATGTACGCCGCCGCTTCGGCGCCGGGCCGCCGGAGCCCGAGGACGTGGCGCAGGCCGCCTTCCTGAGGCTGTCGGCGCGCAGCGATCTCGACACCCTGGAGAACCCGCGCGCCTTCCTCTACCGGGTCGCCCACAACCTCGCCATCGAGGAGCGCCGCCGCTACGAAGCTCGCGACCGGTCCGAGGCGGAGCTGAAGCCGCTGCACGCCGCCAACAGGGACGATCGCGATCCCGAGCGCGTCTTAG
>CAMLKO010000082.1 GCA_946480495.1 uncultured Caulobacteraceae bacterium | reverse complement strand
GAGCAGCGGTTTTGTAAACCGAAGGTCGGGGGTTCAAGTCCCTCAGCCGGCACCACCTCAACAGGTGAAAGCGGCGCCTCGGCGCTCCATGCGGTATGGAGCCAACCATGACCGAGACGCGCCCGCCCCTCATCTTCATCGACGCTGACGCCTGTCCGGTGAAGGACGAGGTGTACAAGGTCGCCGCCCGGTATGGGCTGAAAACCTTCGTGGTCTCCAACGCCTTCATGCAGATCCCGGCCTCGCCGATGATCGAGCGGGTGATCGTCGACGCGGGACCGGACATCGCCGACGACTGGATCGCCGAGCGTGCGCAGGCCGATGACGTGGTGGTCACCAACGACATCCCGCTGGCCGACCGGGCGCTGAAGAAGGGCGCGGCGGCGCTGGCGCCCAACGGACGACGCTTCACCCACGACAGCATCGGCTCGGCGCTGGCCGCGCGGGCCATCGGCGAGCACCTGCGCTCGATGGGCGAGATCACCGGCGGTCCGAAGGCCTTCGACCGCAACGCCCGCTCGAAGTTCCTGCAGGCGCTGGACGAGATCGTCTCCAAGGCCGTGCGGGGGCGGCGATGATCTTTGTCACCGACGCCATCGGCCTCGACGAGGGCGAACTCGACATCAAGGCGGCGCGGGCCAGCGGTCCGGGCGGTCAGCACGTCAACAAGACCTCCTCGGCCATCGAGCTGCGCTTCGACGTGGCCAACTCCCCTTCGCTGGCGGCCGACGTGAAGGCGCGGCTGACGAAGATCGCCGGCAGCCGGATGACGCTCGAGGGCGAGCTGCTGATCTTCGCCCAGACGCACCGCTCGCAGGAGATGAACCGGCAGGACGCCATCGGCCGGCTGGTCGCCCTCATCCAGAAGGCCGCCGAGGCGCCCAAGCCCCGCAAACGCACCCGGCCCACGAAGGCCTCCAAGGAACGCCGCCTCGCCAGCAAGAGCCGGCGCGCCGGCGTCAAGGCGATGCGCGGCCGGCCGGAACCGGACTGACCAGGAAGCGATTGCATCGCGGGCCGACCGGAGTAGCTTCCGCCGCGCCGACCCCTATCAGGAGACTTCGCCATGCGCCTCGTGACCTCGACTGCAATCCTCATCGCCGCCGTCAGTATGGCCGCATGCGGCAAGAGCGGGGATACGAACACGCAGACGAGCACCACGGCGGCGAACGTCGAGGCCCCGGCGGCGGCGCCGAGCGCCGAAGAGCAGCAGAAGCTGCTCGCCTCCCTGCCCGCGCCCTACAACGCCGCCGACGTGATGAACGGTCAGAGCAAGTTCGCCATCTGCCGCTCGTGCCATACGCTGACGCCCGGCGGACCCAACATGACCGGCCCGAACCTGCACGGCCTGTTCGGGCGCAAGGCCGGCTCGCATCCGGACTTCAACTACTCCGACGGCCTCAAGACCTCGGGGATAACCTGGGACGCGGCGCAGCTCGACAAGTGGATCGAGAACCCCCGGGCGGTGGTTCCCGGCACCAAGATGTCCTTCGCGGGGATCAAGGATCCGAAGGACCGCGCCGACCTGATCGGCTACCTGAAGGTCAACGCGGGCGACGCGAGCTAGACCAGCAGGTCGGCGCAGGCGTCCAGGATGGCTTCGGCGTCGAGGCGGTACTTCGCATAAAGGTCGGGAATATCGCCTGACTGGCCAAAGGTCTCGACGCCGAGCGCGCGGACGCGGTGGCCGCGCACGGAACCGAGCCAGGACAAGGTGTTGGGTGCGCCGTCCAGGACCGTGACGAGGCCCGCGTCGGGGGCGAGAGGGGCCAGGATGTCTTCGATTGTCTCGTCTCCATTTGTCTCGCTTTTGGTCCACCGGGCGCGGCCGCGCGCCGTCCAGTCGGCGTGGAGGCGGTCGGGCGAGGTGATGGAGAGCAGGCCAGCGCCCGGCTCGTCCTCGATCAGCGCCTCGAACGCGGCAAGCGCCTCCGGAGCGACCGCGCCGCAGTAGGCTATGGCCAGACGCGCGCCCGGGGATGGATTTTTCAGCCAGTAGGCGCCGCGGACCGCGCCGTCTCGCCATGCGCCGTCGGATCGCGCGGGCTGGGCGAGGACGCGGGTGGAGAGCCGCAGGTAGGTCGAGCCGCCGTCGGGCTGCTGCATCCGCTCGAAGGCGCGGGCCATCAGCACGGCGGTCTCGTCGGCGAAGGCGGGTTCGTAGGTGTCGAGGCCGGGCTGGGCCATGCCGATCAGCGGGGAGTTGATCGACTGGTGCGCGCCGCCTTCGGGCGCCAGCGTGATCCCCGACGGGGTGGCGACCAGCAGGAAGCGGGCGTCCTGGTAGCAGGCGTAGTTCAGGGCATCGAGGCCGCGGGCGATGAAGGGGTCGTAGAGCGTGCCGACGGGGAAGAGCCGCTCGCCGAACAGGGGCGCGGAAAGGCCCAGCGCCGCCAGCAGGATGAAGAGGTTGTTCTCGGCGATGCCGAGCTCGATGTGCTGGCCGGTCTCGCCCATGGTCCAGACCTGGGCCGAGGGGATGCGGCGAGCCTTGAAGACGTCCTCGTGGGCGCGGCGCTGGAAGACGTGGCGGCGGTTCACGAAGGGGCCGAGGTTGGTCGAGACCGTCACGTCCGGCGAGGTCGTCACCACGCGGCCGGCGAACTCGTCGGTGGTCTTGGCGATCTCGAACATCACCTTGCCGAACGCGGTCTGGGTGGACTGTTCGGCGTCGCCCTCGACGGCCTTCAGCAGTTGGTCGGTCGAGGGCGTGGGGATGGCGCGCGCTTCTCTCAGTCCGCTGTCGCGCGCCTTGAACGGCGCCGCGTCGATCAGTTTGCGGAGCGCCGCCTGGTTGGCCTTCGAGAGGCCGGAGAAGGCGTCCCACTCCTCGCCTTCCTTCACGCCCAGCCGGGTGCGGAATTCGGCGATCTGGCCGGGGTTCATCAGGCCGGCGTGGTTGTCCTTGTGGCCCTGGAACGGCAGGCGCCAGCCCTTGACCGTGTAGGCGATGAAGAGGCGCGGGGCGTCGTCCTGGGCGGCGTGATCGAAGGCTTCCAGCACCGTCTCCAGACAGTGGCCGCCCAACTCGGTCATCAGCAGAGCGAGGTCGTCGTCGCTGTAGGAGGCGATCAGATCGAGCGCGGGCTTGTCTGCCGCGAGGTCGACGGTCAGCCGCTCGCGCCAGGCCTTGCCGCCCTGGTAGGTGAGCGCGGCGTAGAGGTCGTTGGGGGCGCTGTCGATCCAGTCGCGGATGGCATCGCCGCCGGGCCTGGCGAACGCATCCCGCTGGCGGCGCGACCACTTCAGCGTCTCGACCTGCCAGCCGGCGGCCTCGAAGATCTCGCCGTAGCGGGTGAACATCCGGTCGGACGTGGTCGCGTCCAGGCTCTGGCGGTTGTAGTCGACGATCCACCAGGTGTTGCGCAGGTCGTGTTTGCAGGCCTCGATCAGGGCCTCGTAGATGTTGCCCTCATCGAGTTCGGCGTCGCCCAGCAGCGAGATCATCCGGCCCATCTCGTCCGGCTTCACCGCGCCGCGCGCGGCCAGGTAGTCCTGCGTCAGCGAGGCGAAGGCGGTCATCGCCACGCCCAGCCCGACCGAGCCGGTCGAGAAGTCGACGTCGTCCTTGTCCTTGGTCCGCGAGGGATAGGACTGCGCGCCGCCAAGGGCCCGGAAGCGCTGCAACTGCTCCAGCGGTTCGCGGCCGAACAGGTGCTGGATGGCGTGGAAGACGGGGCTGGCGTGGGGCTTCACCGCCACCCGGTCCTGCGGCCGCAGGCTGCGGAAATAGAGCGCCGTCATCAGCGTCGTCATCGAGGCGCAGGAGGCCTGGTGGCCGCCGACCTTCAGGCCGTCGCGGCTTTCGCGGATGTGGTTGGCGTTGTGGATCGTCCAGCAGGCGAGCCAGAGAATCCGTTCCTCAAGAAGCCTGAGAAGCGCGATATCCTTGCCCTGAACCGAAAAACCGGAGTCGTCCATCACACACCAGCGCTACTGCGCGGGTGAAGCTTGCCCGCGTAGAGGCTGTTCTAGGCCGCAATCAGAAGGTTCGCCAGACCGCGAGCACCGGGCCGCGGCTTACCGGCGTTTCGATTCCGAGCTGCGAGGCGCGCCAGCCGGCCTGCAGGCGCCAGCGGCCGATATCGTGCAGCACCGACCATTCGGACTTAACCCACAGCGGCGCGACGGGCGCGGCGTCCTGGCGCCCGGCGTAGGACTGGGCCAGCACCAGCCAGCGGCGGCGGGGTTCGAAGCCGATGGTGGTCTCGACCCGGGTCTCGTCGGGCCAGCCGGCGACGGTCAGGCGCGCCAGCTGAACCTCGGCGAAGATGTGATGGCGCAAGAGCTCGCCCGAGCGGCCGGCCAGCAGCCGCACCTCCACCCCGGGCTTGCCCGCGCGGCCCGGCGCATCGAGGCTCTCGCCCGCGATCTGGCCGCCCACATAGACGCTGATCACGGTGCGCGGCCGCCGCAGCAGGACGTAGCGGGCGCCGAGCTCCAGCGGGCCGCGGCCCTGAAACTCGTCGAACAGGCCCTGCCCGCGGGTCCAGCCGAGCTTGCCCTGCAGCGTGATCCGGTCGGTCAGGCCATGTTCGAGAAACAGGCTGACGGCCTCTTCGTTTTCCTTGCGGATGGGCGTGACGACGCCGTTCTCATCGAACGCCTCGTCGGCGGCCTCGCTCTCGTATTTGAGAATGGCCTGGGTGCGGCCGGCCTCCATCGGCCAGGCCCAGGCGAGCGCCGGCCCCGCATGGCAAACCGCCGCGAGCGCGACGCCCGCGGCGGCCAGTCGTCCCCCCGTTGTCAGAATGAAGCGCCCCCCTGGCTCCGATCCTTAGGCGTCGTAGCCCGGAAGCTTGCGATCGAGCTTACGCAGGCAGCCCGCCCAGGCGAGATTGCCCGACATGCCGACGTTGCCGCCGCCCGTCTGGCGCTTCACCTCGGCCTGCGCCGATTCAGGCGCGAGCAGCACGGCGTCGCGGCCGGCCGACAGCGCCATCACCTGCTGCTTGCAGGCGCGTTCGAGGAAGAACATGGCGGTCCAGCACTCGGCCGCGGTCGAGCCCACCGCCAGCGTGCCGTGGTTGCGCAGCATCATCAGCCGCTTCTCGGAGCCAAGGTCGGCGACCAGCCGCTCGCGCTCGTCGAGGTTCAGGGCGATGCCTTCGTAGTCGTGGTAGGCGAGGCCCGGCAGCACGGCCAGCGCATGCTGGCTGAGCGGCAGCAGGCCTTCCTTCTGCGAGGCGACCGCGACGCCCTGGTCCGAGTGCAGGTGCATCACGAACATGGCGTCTTCGCGCGCGGCGTGGATCGCCGAGTGGATGGTGAAGCCCGCCGGATTGATGAAGTAGGGCGTCTCCTGGAGGATATTGCCCTCGAGGTCGATCTTCACCAGCGACGAGGCGGTGATCTCGTCGAAGAACATCCCGTACGGATTGATCAGGAAGTGGTGCTCCGGCCCGGGGATGCGGGCGGAGATGTGGGTGAAGATCATGTCGTCCCAGCCGTGCAGGGCGACCAGCCGGTAGAGGGCCGCGAGATCGACGCGGGCCTTCCACTCCTCGGCGCTAACCTTGCTCTTCAGCGATGCTGTCGCCGCAACCGATCCGTCGGCCATGGGGGGATCCTCCTGAATGTGCGCCAAAACTCGCGCTACGGAGCGCCAGCGTCAAGTGAATGACGGGTGCGTCATGTTTATCCG
>CAMLKO010000081.1 GCA_946480495.1 uncultured Caulobacteraceae bacterium | reverse complement strand
AAGCTGGAGTAGAACGGCGTTTCCGTGAGCCGATAGTCCTCGCCGAAGTAGGCGCCGCTCAGGCCGTCGACGCACATGTCTTCGTCGCAACGGTCACGCGCGAAGACGGCGCCCTGGTTGTTGTAGGTGAGCAGGCCCACGGCGTTGCCGCGGCCATCGGCGAAGTTCGAACCGAACTTGATGGCGAGCCGGTAATTCTCGTAGTCGCCGCGTTCGGTTTCACCCGCCTGGCCTTGAACTTCAAAGCCCTCGTAGTCCTTCTGCGTGACGATGTTGATCACGCCGGCCAGAGCGTCCGAGCCGTAGATGGCCGAAGCGCCGCCGGTCACCACGTCGATCCGCTCGATAAGCTCGGTCGGGATCGAGTTGAAGTCGACGTCCTGGGTGCCGGGGAGACCCGCGACGAAGCGGCGGCCGTTCACCAGCACCAGCGTGCGGTCTTCACCCAGGTTACGCAGGTTGACCGTGGTCACGCCGTTGTCGGTGGTGAAGAAGTTGGAGTTTGTCGGCGTCAGCGCGGAAACGCCCGCCGCGGGGAGTTGGCGAATGATGTCGCCGGTGTTCACCTGGCCGGTGGCTTCGATCATCCGCTGGTCGATCACCGAAACGGGGGTGGGTGATTCGAGATTCGGGCGCGCGATACGCGAACCCGTGACCACGATCTCCTGGACCTCGGTCGGCTGAGTCGTGTCCTGCGCGAAAGCCGGCGCAGCCACCCCGAGCGCCGTGCCGCAGATCATCGTAGATGCCAGCAGCAGGCCCCTAGTCGTTTGTATTTTCAATGTTTTCCCTCCGGATCAGCGCGCCCGTGCCCATGCCGGGGCGCTCCCCTCAAGCGTCATCGTGTCCCGGGATTCATCTGCCCCCGGTTGTGGGGACGTTAGGCAAGGCCGAGATTGCCGGTCAACGCGCATTACCAGTTGGTAATGCAATCGATGTAGGAATGTCGCACTTTGGCAACAGAGTGACCGATTTGCAGCCGCCTGCGCGAGATTTCACCGCGCAGCGACGCGAGGCGCGCGGACACGCGCCCCGATCCACACCCCAACTTGAAAAAAACGCCTAACGCCGTTCGGCGGTTCCCGCGACGCACAGATAACGGGCGCGGTGGTGGTCGACGATGTTGTCCACCCAGCCGGTGATGCGCGGGTTCACGAGGTTCTTGTTCACGTAGAAGTAGATGGGCGCGACCGGCGCGTCCTCGAGCATCAGGCGTTCGGCGTCGGCGAGATAGCCGGCCCGCTTGGCCGCGTCGGGCTCGTTGTCGGCCTTGGCGAGCAGGGCGTCGAAGGCGGGGTTCTTGTAGTCGCCGTAGTTCTGCGCCCCGGTCGAGGACTGCTGCAGGTAGAGGAAGCTCATGGCGTCGTTGAAGTCGGCGATCCAGCCGGCGTCGGCCACCTGGAAGTTGCGCACGCGGTAGTCGGCGTAGGCGATCTGGACCTCTTCCTGGGCCAGCGTCGCATCCACCCCGATCTCCTTCCAGTCGGCCTGGATAGCCGGCATGACCAGCATGGGGTCGGCCGAGTTGCGGTGCTTGATCTCCAGGTGCAGCGGGTGGCCCGGACCGTAGCCGGCCTGCGCCAGGAGGCGGCGCGCCTCGGCCTGGCGCCGGGCCAGCGGCCAGGTCGCCCAGACCGGCGGCGCGGGCGAGGTGTAGTTGGCGATGCCGGGCGGGGTGAAGGTGTAGGCCGGGTACTGGCCGCCGCGCAGGAGCTTTTGGGTGATGAACTCGCGGTCGATGGCCATGTCGAGCGCCTGGCGCACGCGCCTGTCGTGCAGCGCCGGCACGTGGTTGTTGAAGGCCAGGTAGGCGACGCCGAGGTAGGTGTGGATGTGGACGTAGTTGGGGAGCTCCTTCCTGAGGAAGGAGATCCGGTTGGACTGGATGTCGGTGTTCCAGTCGAGCTCGCCGCGCTTGACCCGCCGCTCGGCCGAGATCGCATCGGTGGTGGGGAAACGGTAGATCTCGTCGATGCAGACGCTCTTTGCGTCATAGAAGCGCGGGTTCTTCACCAGGCGGACGTAGTCGCCCAGCCGCCAGGCCTTCAGCACGTAGGGACCGTTGGTCACGTAGTGCGCGGGCTGGACCCAGGCGTCGCCCCACTTCTCCACGACGTGCCTGGCGACCGGGTACATGGTCTGGTGCTTGGCCAGCTGCGGCAGGTAGGGGGCGGGGTGCTCCAGGCGGATCTCAAGCGTGTGCGCGTCGATGGCGCGGACGCCCAGGCTCTCCGGCGGCGCCTTGCCCTCGTTCACCGGCTGCGCGCCCTTGATGAAATAGAGCAGCGAGGCGTACTCGGAGGCCGTCTTCGGATCGAGGATGCGGCGCAGGGAGAAGACGAAGTCGTCGGCCGTCACCGGCACGCCGTCCGACCAGTCGGCGTCGCGCAGGTGGAAGGTCCAGACGAGGCCGTCGGGGCTGGTTTCCCAGCGCTCGGCCATGCCGGGAATGGCGTTGCCCACGCCGTCGTCCTGGGTGAGGCCGACCAGCAGGTCGCTGATGATGTTGTCTTCCCAGGTGCCGGTCGCCTTGTGCGGATCGAGGGTGGCGGGCTCGGAGCCGTTGCCGACCGCCACGCACACCTTGCCCGAAGGACAAGGCGGGCGGCTGGGACCCTTGTCGGTGCAGGAAGAGGCGAAAATCACCACGATTGTGGCAAGGAAGAGATTGCGGATCACGCAGGGGGCCTCTTCAATGGGAAACACATTTCTGCTGGGAGGGGATCGATGCCACAGTTTAACCCGCGCAAAAAGGGCGCTCTCGTGGCCGGGTGCATTCTGGCGACCCTGGCCGGCGCGACGCAGGCCGCCGCCAGGGAGCCGGACCGGGCGGCCGTCCTGCAGGGGCTGATCGACTGCCGCGCGGTCAGCGACAGCACGGCCAGGCTCGCCTGCTATGACGCCGCCGCGGCGAAGCTGGACGAAGCCGAGGCCAAGGGCGATGTCGTGGTGCTCGACCGCGAGCAGACGCGAAAGGCGCGGCGCGAAGCGTTCGGCTTCACCCTGCCCTCGCTGAGCATCTTCAACCGCGGCGAACCGGAGGAGAAGCTCGATCGGGCCACCTTCACGGTCGAGCGGGCGTGGAAGGGCTCCGACGACCGTTGGGTCGTCGAGACCGACACCGACGCGGTGTGGCGCCAGACCGACGACATCAACCTGCTGCGCAAGCCGCACCAGGGCTCGTCGCTGGAGATACGCACCGGCGCGCTCGGCAGCTACTTCATGAAGATCGACGGCCAGACCGCGATGCGGGCGCACCGCGACAAGTAGGGCTCAGCGGTCCTTCGGGTCGATGGCGTCGCGGAGGCCGTCGCCGATGAAGTTGAAGCACATCAGCGTCACGATCATCACGATCGACGGGAAGATCAGGAGCCAGGGCGCGAGCTCCATGTCCTGCGCGCCGGCGGCGATGAGCGTGCCGAGCGAGGCCATCGGCGGCTGAACGCCCAGCCCCAGGAAGCTCAGGAAGCTCTCGGCGATGATCACCGCCGGGATGGTCAGGGTGACATAGACCACCACCACGCCCAGCAGGTTGGGGACGATATGGCGGGCGATGATGGCGCCCTGACTGACGCCGGCCGCCCTCGCCGCCTCGACGAATTCCTTCTGCTTCAAGGACAGCGTCTGGCCGCGCACGATCCGCGACATGGTCAGCCACTCCACCGCGCCGATGGCGACGAAGATCAGCAGGATGTTTCGCCCGAACGTCACCATCAGCAGGATGACGAAGAAGATGAAGGGCAGCGAATAGAGGGTGTCGACGATGCGCATCATCACCTCGTCGGTGCGCCCGCCGATGTAGCCCGCGACCGAGCCCCAGGCGACGCCGATCACCAGCGAGACAAGCGTCGCGACCACCCCGATCGCCATCGAGACGCCCAGCCCCATCAGGAGCCGCGCCAGCAGGTCGCGGCCAAGCGAGTCCGTGCCCAGCAGGTGGCCGCCGGTCATGGGCGCCATCCAGACGTCGTTCTTGCGGATCTGGTCGTAGTGGAAGGGGACCAGCGAGGGGCCCACGATGGCGACCAGCACCAGCAGCGCCAGCACGACCATGCTGGCCACCGCCGCCTTGTTGTGGAACAGGCGCCGGCGCGCGTCGTCCCACAGAGAGCGGCCCTTGGCGGCGGTCTTCAGCATTTCGGCCCGCTCGGGCGAGCCCGGGATCATGGTGGTGGTGCTCACGCCAGCCTCACGCGCGGGTCGAGGACGGCATACAGGAGGTCGGCCACGAGGTTCAGGATCAGGATCAGGGCGGCGTAGAAGATCACCATCCCCATCACCACGGTGTAGTCGCGCTGCAGGGCGCTGATGACGAAGAACTTGCCGAGCCCCGGCAGGTTGAAGATGCGCTCAACCACCAGCGAGCCGGTGATCAGCCCCGCGCAGGCCGGGCCAAGGTAGCTGACCAGCGGCAGGATGGCGGCGCGCAGGGCGTGCTTGCGCACGATGCGGCCTTCGGAGAGGCCCTTGGCGCGGGCGGTGCGCACATAGTTGGACCGCAGCACCTCGATCATCCCCGCGCGCGTCAGGCGCGAGATGATGGCGATCTGCGGCAGGGCCAGCACGGTCACCGGCAGCACCATGTTGACCAGCGCCCCGTTGTTCCACCCCGCGGTCGGCAGCCATCCGAGCTTGGAGGCGAAGGCCAGCACAAGGAGCGGCGCGGTCACGAAGGTCGGTATGCAGACCCCCAGGATGGCGATGGCCATGGTCAGATAGTCGGCCGACCTGTTCTGGCGCAGCGCGGCGATGACGCCCAGGCTCATGCCCACCATGGCCGCGATGACGATGGCGGAAAGGCCGAGCTTGAGGCTGACGAGATAGTTCTCGTGCAGCACGTCGAGGACGGTCTTGTCCTTGTATTTCAGCGACGGCCCGAAGTCGCCGCGCACGGCGTCCTTCAGATAGTTCACGTACTGCTCGCCCAGCGGCTTGTTCATGCCGTACTTGGCCATGACGTTGCGCTCGACCTCGGGCGCCAGCTTGCGCTCCATGTCGAACGGGCTGCCGGGCGCCGCGCGCATCATGAAGAAGGCGAGCGTCACCACCAGGAAGAGCGTCGGGATCGCCACCAGCAGGCGGCGGAGAAGGAATCGGAGCATCGGGGGCCCGGTTACGCGACCTTTCGGTCATGGGGGGTCGTTGCGAAACTTTCACTGGCCCCCGATGATGTCAACGCCGCCACCAGAGGAACCCGTGATGTCCGATTTCCGCCGCGTGAACGATCGCCTCTCCGTCAGTCCGCAACTGAGCGTCGCCGATGTGGCCAAAGCCAAGGCGATGGGCTTCAAGACCCTGATCAACAACCGCCCCGACGGCGAGGCGCCCGACCAGCCGACGAGCGCGCAGATCGAGGCGGCGGCGAAGGCCGCCGGGCTGAACTACCTCTACATTCCGGTGCGGGGCATATCGCCGGACGTCGCCGAGCAGGCGTGCGAGGCGATAGAATCCTCGGAAGGGCCGGTGCTGGCCTTCTGCCGATCGGGCAACCGCTCGATCAGCTGCTATGCGCTTGGCCAGCGCATGCAGGGCCGCGACCGCGACGAGCTGGTGCGGATGGGGGCCGACGCGGGCTACGACCTGTCGAACCTGCTGCCGGCATGATCCCATACGTTCGGGAGATCAGCTTCGAGTACGGCGTCTG
>CAMLKO010000080.1 GCA_946480495.1 uncultured Caulobacteraceae bacterium | reverse complement strand
GTGAACAGCCGGTCCAGGCTCACCACCAGCGCCGCGTCGCTGACCGGCGCGGGCAGGACGTCGAAGGCGCCGTCGCGCGCCAGGCGCCGCGTGGTGCCGAGGTCGGCGTTCCGCAGCAGCACGATCACCCGCTCGCCGCGGCCGCTGTCGCGCAGGTTGGCGCACAGCGCTTCCACGTCCGAGGCCTTGGCGGCGTCGACGGACACGATCAGCACGTCCGCGCCGCCCAGCGTCGGCGTGGTCCAGCGATTGGCCATCGCCTCGAACGAAACCTGCGGAAACTGGCCGCGCAGCGCCTCGCTGGGCCCAGCGCCGTCGAAGGCGTCGGGCGTGAAGCCCACGTGCGGCCCCGAGGTCAGGGGCGAAGGCTGGCCGGAGGAGGCCGATCCAGTCTGGGGGAAGGGAAATTTCATCAGGGCGCCCATCAGGACAAATCCTCGCCGCTCAGTGACGAAGCCACCGCCGGCATATCGAAGGGTGAAAGACCAAAGGCCTGCAGGACCCCGGGGGAGAACTGCATCGGGGTGCAGTTGTCGCCGTCGGACGCCTGGCAAAGGCGCACGGTGACCAGCGGCTCGACGTCGGGACCGTAGGGATTGCCGGCGAGGCCAAGGCCGACCGGCGTATAGACGACCACCACATTCTCAGCCTGGATGCCGGAGTCGTAGCCCTGCAGGACGCCGACGATGGCGTCGAAGGTCGTCGAGTTCAGGCTGGTCGTGCCGCAATACCCCGACCCCGTGCAGCTGCAGCCGGCGCTGGTGCAGGTGTGGGCCGCGACGGCCGACGCAGGGACGGGGTCGCCCGCGTAAAGGTTGAGCGTGCCCGACGAGGTCGCATCGAAATTGACGAGGTCGCTCGACGCCGGCTGGTGGACGATCGCGTAACGCGCCGCGGCGCGGGTGCCCGCCTTGCAGGAGTTCACCTCCCACAGCAGGCGCGAGATATCGATCGTCCCCACCATCAGGCTGAGGAAGAGCATCGACACCAGCGCGAATTCGACAGCCGCGGCGCCGGTCCGGTCCGCCAGGAAGCGGCGTATGGAGCGAAGCCGGGTCATTCGGTCCACGCCTGTGCGTTGCTGACGCTGACGGTGTCGATCGACAGGTCGCCGAGCAGGCCGCCGAACATCACGCCGTAGGGCGCCGCGGCGGTGACCTTCACCGTCGGAATGTAGCTGTGGCCGTCATAGCGGCCCTTCAGCGCGCCGCCGGTGTTCGAGACGCAGGGCGTGGCCGTGACCGTGACGGTGCTGTTGTCGGTCCAGCCCGGGACCAGCGGCGTGCCCGTGCCGTCGAGCGTGCCCGTCCGGGTCAGGTTGGCGATGGTCGCCGGCGCGGTGGTGTCGTCGAACGAACCCACGCCCGCGCTGGTGCAGGTGATCGCCAGACGCGCGCCATACCGCGCGGCGTCGCGGGCCGACGCCGAGACGATGGTGTAGGTCCAGAAGACCCGCCCGGCCTCGTAGAAGCTGAACGCGAGCACCAGCATCATCGGCAGGATCAGCGCGAACTCCGTCGCGGCCGAACCCTGCTCGTTCTTATGGAAACGGCGCCTACTCATAGAGCCGCACCGAATAGTAGCGGGTTTCCTCGCCCACCGATGACGTGTCGGTAGTCTCGCCGATGACCTCGGCGAACAGGTCCTGGGCGGCTGGATCGGGAGATTTCGCGATGGGCCCGATGAGGAAGAGGTCGACGTAGCCGATCACGGGGCCGGCGTGCTGCGCCTTCACCCCGTCGGCCTTGCAGTTCATCACCACGACCGAGATGGTCCGCCGGTCCGGGTCTGTCTGAGAGCCCTTTGTGTTGCACTGGGGCTTGGAGAAATCGGCGGTTCCGGAAGCGCCCGCCTGGCCCACGCCGAACGCCAGGTTGCCCGGGTTGGGGATGTCGCCGGCGAGGATCGCCAGCTCCCACCTGTACACCTGGTAGCGCGTCGGCGTGATCGCGCCGCCCGTCCCGTCCGGTCCGTAATAGGCCCAGCCGTCGCTGGTGCTGTCCTTGTTGACGGGGACATAGGTCGTCGGGTCCGCCGTCAGGCCCGGATGGTTGGTGTTGAAATATTGCTGGGCGTTCCAGACGCCCGTGCCGGCCCCGGCGGCCGTTCCCTGGTTGCAGTCGCGCGGCAGGCCCATGGCCGTCAGCGCCGTAGTGCTGCTGCAGCTGTTGCTTGGGGACGCTATGCCGCCCGGGTTGCATGACGACGACCCGGCCGCCGCCTTGACGCCGACCATGGTGTTCATGGCCGGCGCGTAGGCCGCGTTGTTCTTCAGCGAGTTCAGCCCGTTCGTGTAGATGTCGAAGCGGGTGTTGATGTAGTCGTCGGCGCTGGCGATGTTGCCGCCGGCGGGCGTGACCGACTCGCCATAGCACTCGGTCTTCGGCGGGAAACGCGCGAGGCCGTCCCTGATCAGCGCGGCGGAGTTGCTGCTGTTCACCGTCAGGAAGCCGAACTGGCCGGGCGCGAAGGCGCCGGAGCTCGGCGCCGGGGCCAGGACGATGGCGTGGCCGATCAGGACCGATGGATCCCACGAGGTGCTGGTCGCCGTTTCCTGCGGGTTGCAGATCATCATCGGCGGCACCTTGCAGATGGCCGAGCCGTAGCCCGCCACCGCGTGCGCGCGGCCGTTGATGGCGCCGATGCCGGTCAACATGCCCAGGATCAGGCCCATCGAGCGCGGCGCCAGCGTGATCTCGATGAACTGCGCCTTGCTGTCGGTGGCGGTCAGCGCGCTGCCGGTGGTGTCGGGCGTGCCGGACCGCGGATCGGTCAGGTTGGTCAGGAATTGGATGCTGTCGCCCGAGGTCGACGTGATGACGTTGGCCTCATAGGTGTCGCCCATACGCTTGTCGTTCTGGACGAGCGCGCCCTGGGCCGCGGTCGTGGCGCGGGTGATGGCGTCGGTTTGTCCGTCGAGTTGCGTCGCCCCCGCGAGCGCCGCGGCGTCGGCCGCTGCTTCCAGTTCGGCCCGCATCGCGTAGCCGCGGCTCACATCCCAGGCGAGCGCGCCGGAGCTCACCAGGACGATGAGCGCGGTCGCGAACAACGGGGCTACGGCGCCGGAGGTATCCCGCGCGAAATTTGCGAGCCGGGGGAGCATCGCTTCATCATCCTTACTTGCCGCTCGTGGATTCCGGCTGCGGCTGGATCACTTGGCCCTTCTGGTAGCGGTCCTGCGCGAGCGCAGTGCGCTTTCCGTCGGAAGCCGGGGGGTTGGTCCGATCGTAGCGGGGCGCGGGGTCGGCGATCTGCGCGGCCACGTTCTGCCGCAGGGCCACCCCGAAGTTCGGGTCCACCGTGGTTGCCTGCACGCAGCCGGCCAGGCCGAGCGCCGAAAGTCCGATCGTCAGAAGTGCGTATCGCATCTTGGCGCCCCTAGAAGAGTACGTGGCCGTATTTGCCGTCGACGCCGACCTTGTTCGGATCCAGGCCCATCAGGGCGCGGTCCTCGGGGTTGACGCCGCTCTTCAGGCCTTGGGTGGCGCCGAAGAGAAACAGCTCGAAATCGGAAGGCGGGACGTAGTTTCCGTCCGGCATCGCCTGCGGTCCCTGGGTCGGGACGGCCAGGTGCGGCGTGACCACCATGACGAGCTCGGTCTGGCTCTTCTGGTAGCTCGTCGAGCGGAACAGCGTGCCCAGCACCGGCAGGTCGCCCACGAAGGGATATTGCCGGATGGCGTTCTGGTAATCGTCCTTGAGCAGGCCGGCGATGGTGAAGGACTCGCCGTCGCGCAGCTCCACGGTCGTCTTGGCGCGGCGCACCTTGATGCCGGGGATGGTCAGGCCCGAGGTCGTGATCGAAACGGTCGGGTCGATGTCGGAAACTTCCGGCGCGACGATCAGATTGATCACGCCGTCATCCAGCACCGTGGGCGTGAAGGCGAGCGCCACGCCGAACTGCTTGAACTCGACCGAGATGGTCGCTTGCGTCACGCCGCCCGTGCCGCCCGCAGTCCCAGCACTTTGCGCCACCGGCACCGGGAACTCGCCGCCGGCCAGGAAGCTGGCGGTATCGCCGCTCATGGCGACCAGCGTCGGGTTGGCCAGCGTACGCGCCAGGCCCCTGCGCTCAAGCGCGTCGAACAGGACGTCCAGGTCGAGATCGCCGTTGCGGAAGCGCAGCTGGCCAAGGCCGAAGCTGTCCAGGATCGCGCCCGAAAGGGTGTCGCCCGTGGCGATGTACGGCCGGTTGGTGTCGAGGTTATGGGTCTGGACGTTGCTGCGCAGGCCCTTGGCGATCGTGCGGTCGACTTCGACGAAGCGGACCGACAGCATCACCTGCTGCACGCCCTGCACCGACATCATGTTGACCACGTGGCCCGGCGCATAGGTCTCGGCCAGCGCCAGCGCCTGCTGCAGCTTCGGGCCGCTGCTGACCGGGCCCGAGAGCACGATCGAGTCGCCCGCCGCATGCACGGCGACGTTCTTTTCGTCGGGCAGGATCTCATAGAGACGCTGCTTGAGGCCCGAGATGTTGGCGCTGACGGTGATCATCGCCACCGACAGCAGCCGCTTGCCCGGACCATAGACGCTGAGCGCCGTCGAGCCGGTCTTCTTGCCCACCACGTAGATGGAGTGGTTGGACAGCGGCAGGACGTCGGCGACATCCGGGTTGGCGATCATCAGGTCGGTGTAGGTCGCGCCTACATCCAGCACTTCGGACTGGCCGGCCGGCACGACGAGTTCCTCGCGCGACTGGGCGTTGGCCTTGCCGGGATCGGCGAGCGCGAGCGCCAGCAACATCAGGCCGGCCAGGATGGCGGCGGTTTTTTCGAGTGGGCCGATGACGGCCTTGGTCATATTCATGGCGTCGCCCCCGACATCCGTTTCTAATTCATGCCGACAGAGTAGCTGGTGGTCTCGGTTCCGCGGGTGACGCGGACCGTCGAGCCCATCGCGCGAGCGACGGCGTGACGGATGGTGGTCAGCGGCGCGGCGGGTGTCGCCGCCCGGTAGGTCGGCGCGGCGCGATAGCCGCCGGCGCCCAGATCCGAAATCGTGGTCACGGTGCGGCGCACGGGCAGCTCGTCCGAAATGTGCCGCAGCGCCAGGCTGACCGAGCCGAGCGATTCCGCCAGCGGCAGGGCCTGCGACTGGTCAGGCGTCAATTCCAGCGTGATGGCCCGCGCGACGGTGGGCTTGTCGAGGTTCTCGTTGACCTGCTGGTCGACGCCGAGGACCTTCACGTTGCCCGCGATGACCTGGGTGATGGTGGAGTCCGCTCCGGTCGCGCCCGCTACCGAGCGGGTCAGCATCACGTCGACGCGGTCGCCCGGCAGGACAAAGCCCGCCACGCCCGCGACGTCGTTGGACCGGAAGGTGACGGCCCGCATGCCGGGCGTCAGCTGGCTCGACAGGCTCGCCTTGCCGCCTGGCAGGGTGACGCTGTCGGGAAGAATGGGTTGGTTGGCGGCGAGCGGATGCAGCACGCGGCGCTGGCCGCCCACGGTGATCTGCTGGACGCTGCTGAAGGCGCCCGCCGGAACGGCGTCGGCCGGATAGCTTGCCACCTTCACGACGGCGGGCGTCAACAGCACGCCGCGCGCTAGCGGCTGCGCGGCGACAACCACGCTCACCTGGCCCTGCGCGGCGCCGTTTCCGGCGACCTGGCCCTTCTGGTGGCTGAGGTAGCTTCGGGTGAGCA
>CAMLKO010000079.1 GCA_946480495.1 uncultured Caulobacteraceae bacterium | reverse complement strand
AGCCCGCAGCGATGTACTGTTTGAGCCCGTCGGCCTCGGCCTCGACCTCGGAGATCTTCGACTTCACCAGGTCGCCGATCGAGACGATGCCGGCCAGCCGCCCGTCCTTGACCACCGGCAGGTGGCGGATGCGGCGGTCGGTCATGCGCGAGAGGAGCGAGTCCACCGTCTCGCCGGGCGTGGCGAAGATCACGTCGCGGGTCATGCAGCAGTCGATGGTCTGATCGAGCGCCCCGATGCCGTCCTTGGCGACGGAGCTTACGATGTCGCGCTCCGAGAGGATGCCGACGACGGCGCCCTCGTCGTCCACCACCACCACCGCGCCCACGCGGCGGGCGTGAAGTTGGGTTGCGACGGCGTGCATCGTCTCGGTCGGAGAGACGGTGAAGACGATGTCGCCCTTGTCCTTCAGAATCTGCGAAACCAGCACTGGAACGTCCTCCCTAGACGTTTCGGAAGGAGAGCGTCTCGCAATCGGCTCCGCGAATCAACCGTTTGTGACCGGATTGTGGCCAAACAGCCGGGCGAAGGGGGCGATCAGCACCAGTCCGGCGAAGTAGCCGGCCACGTGCGCCTCCCAGGCGATCCCCGCCCCGCCGGTCCCCGGCATCACCGGCACATAGCCGATGATCAGGTTCACGATGGTCCACGCCACCGCCATGCCGACGGTCGTGCGGCTGATCAGCGGGCCGAGCACGCCCCGCCGGTCCATCAGCCGCGAGGCCCCGCCCATCAGCCCGGAAACCGCGCCCGAGGCGCCCACCACCGGCAGCAGGCTGCTCGGGTGCGCCATCACGTATCCCAGGCTCGAGAGCACCCCGCAGACCAGGAAGAGAAGAAAGAAGGCCGCGCCGCCGCGCAGGTCGAGCCCCAGCAGCCTGGCCACCGGCGCGCCGAAGGCCAGCGCCGCGGTCGCATTCATCAGCACGTGGATCCAGCCGCCGTGCAGGAAGAGCGGCGTGACCAGCGTCTCCCACCGTCCGTACTGCATCACCACCGCGGGGGTGAGGACATAGTCCGCCCACACCCGCTCGGGCAGCTGCAGCTGGATCACGAAGCTGGCGATCAGCAGGAGGGTTAGCGTCATCGCCGGCCAGGGGGCGTTGAAGATGGGCTCACGCCGCGGCGGGGCTTCGTCGAGGATGGGATCGCTCATGCCCGTCCATCCCTAGCCGCTGAAGGCCGGGCGCAGCAATGGCGCCTTGCACCGGCCAACGTCGGCGGCGAAGGTGCGCGCGCCTGCCGTTCAAGCCGGGACTTAGCTTATGATCCGTCTACCGCGCTCCGCGGCCCTCGCCGCGGCCGCCCTGCTCCTCGCCTCCTGCGCCCACTGGCAGCTGCCGCTGCTTCACCGCGCGGCGCCCGCCCAGCCGCAGGCCGCCGCGCCGGCGGCTGCGCCCGCGCCCGTCCAGCTGAAGCCCGGCCAATGGCCCCAGGCGCTCAGCGACCTCCCCGCCGCGCCCGACATCCGCTTCGGCTCGCTGCCCAACGGCATGCGCTACGCCATCCAGAAGAACGCCACCCCGCCCGGCCAGGCCTCGCTTCGCCTGCACTTCGGCGCGGGCTCGCTGATGGAGACCGACGCGCAGGCGGGCCTGGCGCACTTCCTGGAGCACATGGCCTTCAACGGTTCGAAGGACGTCCCCGAAGGCGAGATGATCAAGATGCTGGAGCGCCACGGGCTGGCCTTCGGCGCCGACACCAACGCGTCGACCTCCTGGGACGAGACCGTCTACATGCTCGACCTGCCGAAGACGGACGAGTCCACCGTCGACGACAGCCTCAAGCTCCTGCGCCAGACCGCCAGCGAACTCACCATCGCCCCCGACGCCGTCGACCGCGAGCGCGGCGTGGTGCTGTCGGAGGAGCGCAGCCGCGACACGCCCGCCTACCGCATCTTCAAGCAGCGGCTGGGCTTTCTGATGCAGGGCCAGCGCCCGCCGCTTCGCTATCCCATCGGCGACGTGAAGGTCCTCGAGACCGCTCCGGCCGGCCTGATCGCCGACTTCTATAAGGAATGGTACCGCCCCGACCGCGCCGTGCTGGTCGCCGTCGGCGACTTCGACGTCGACCAGATGGAGGCGAAGATCCGCGCGACCTTCGCCGACTGGAGGCCCGCCGCCGCGCCCGGCATCGACCCCGACCTCGGCCAGCCGCTGAAGCGCGGCGCGGAGGCCCTGGTCGCCGTCGAACCGGGCGCCCAGCTTGGCCTGCAGATGGCCTGGGTCTCCCCGCCCGACCTTGCCCCCGACACGCTTGAGAAGCGCAAGCAGGACTGGCGCGAGCGGCTCGGCTTTGCGGTCCTGAACCGCCGGCTGGAGGCCATCGCCCGCTCGGAGAACCCGCCCTTCATCGCGGCGGCCGGGTTCCGCAGCAACCAGTTCCGCGCCGCCGAGATCGCCACGCTTTCGGTGACCGCCAAGCCGGGCGACTGGCAGGACGGTCTGGCCGCCATCGAGCGCGAGCAGCGCCGCGCGGCGCAGTTCGGCGTGCGCCAGGACGAGCTCGACCGCGAGATCGCCGAATACCGCGTCCAGCTGAAGACCGCCGCCGACGCCGCCGCGACCCGCCGCACCCCGTCGCTGGCCGGCCAGATCGTCGGCAGCCTGGAGGAAGACCGCATCGTCACCTCGCCGGCCGAGGACCTCGCCACCTTCGAGGCCGCCGTGAAGGACCTGAAGGCCGAGCAGGTCTCGCAGGCCCTGCGCGCCGCCTTCGCCGGTTCAGGGCCGCTGGTCTTCCTGGCCAGCCCCGATCCCGTGCCCGGCGGCGAGACGACGGTGCTGGATGCGCTGAAGGCCTCGCAGGCGGTCGCCGTGACCCCGCCGGCCGCGCCTGCCGTGGTCGACTGGCCCTACGAGACCTTCGGGCCCTCGGGCCAGGTGGTCGAGCAGCACGAGATCCCCGACCTCGACACCGTCTTCGTCCGCTTCGCCAACGGCGTGCGCCTGACCGTCAAGCCGACCAAGTTCCGCAAGGAGCAGGTGCTGGTCCGCGTCAACGTCGGCAAGGGCCGCCTCGCCCTCCCCCGCGACCGGCAGAGCCTGATCTGGGCCACGTCCGCCATCGTCGAGGGGGGCTTGAAGCAGATCAGCGCCGAGGACACCGAGCGCGTCCTGGCCTCGAAGGTCTATGGCGCCGACTTCGGCGTCGAGAACGGCAGCTTCACCCTCTCGGGACAGACGCGCACCGAGGACGCGCCCACCCAGCTGCAGGTGCTGGCGGCCTATGTCGCCGAGCCCGGCTGGCGGCCCGAGGCCTTCGAGCGCATCAAGAGCTACGCCGCCACGCTGCACGATCAGTATGAGGCGACCGACTCCGGCGTGCTGGGCCGCGACCTCGCGGGCCTGCTGCACGCCGGCGACCGCCGCTGGACCTTCCCTTCCCGGCAGGAGATCGCCCACGCCTCGCTCGCCGAGCTGCAGGCGCAGGTCGCGCCCTCGCTGGCGGACGGCGAGATCGAGGTGGTGATGGTGGGCGACATCACCGTCGACAAGGCGATCGAGGCCGTGGCCGACACCTTCGGCGCCCTGCCCGCCCGGCCCCAGGCCGCGACGTCCTCGGCCGAGGCCCAATCCACCGGCTTCCCCGCGCCCGGCGGCCCCCTGGTCGAGACCCACAAGGGCCGCGCCGACCAGGCCATCGCGCTGGTCGCCTGGAAGACGCAGGACTTCTTCGCCAATCCCCAGCTCGCCCGCACCATCGCCGTGCTCGGCGAGGCCTTCGAGATCCGCCTGATCGAGGAGCTGCGCGAGAACGCCGGCGCGACCTATTCGCCCAACGTCGGCTACAACCAGAGCACCACCTTCCCCGGCTGGGGCTACATCTCCGCCCAGGTCGAAGTGCCGCCCGCGAAAATCCCCGACTTCTACGCCAAGGCCGGCGAGATCGCCGCCGAGCTTCGCGACAAGCCCGTCTCCCCCGACCTGCTGGAGCGGGCCCGCAAGCCGCGGCTGGAGCAGCTGGAGAAGGCCCAGGCGACCAACGAATACTGGGTCTCCGAGCTCTCCTATGCCCAGGGCGACCCGCGCCGCCTGGACGCCATCCGCTCGCTGCTGGCCCAGACCGAACGGGTCAGCGCCGCCGACGTGCAGGCCGCCGCCCGGCAGTTCCTGACCGACGACAAGGCCTGGAAACTGGTGGTCCGCCCCCGCTAAGCTGTGCCGTAGCGGAACGACTCCACTTGGCGTGGAAATTGCACGACCACCCGAAAAACAAAGGGTGGTGGGCCATGGTGTTTCATTCGAATACAGAACGGCTCGTCGATTATTGGCGAAGCGTGAGGGGGGATCATGCCCTGCCGCCGCGCATCGCCATCGATCCGGGCGCGTTCGCCGACCTGCTGCCGCAGGTGTTCATGCTGGAGCGCGAGGGCCCCGGCCGGTACCGGTTTCGTCTCAGCGGCGGCTTCGTCGCCGACATGCACGGGCGCGAGCTGAAGGGCGAACAGGCCCTGCCGCTGTGGAGCCGCCGCGACCGCTCCCGGGTCCAGGCCGCCTTCGAGCTCTGCCGCGCCAACGCCGATCCCATCGTGATCAACGCCGAGGTGACGGCCCACGGGCTCGAGCCCTTCCCGATGGAGGTGCTGCTCGCGCCGCTGGCCGCCCCCGACGGCGAGGCCGACCGCTTCATCGGCCTCTACCAGCCGACCGCGCTCGTGCAGCGGCTGGAGGAAGGCGCCGCGCGCGAGCTTTCGGTGATCGGCGTCGTCAGCACGGCCAGTTCACTCGAGCTGGAGCCCCGGCTTCGGCTCGCGGTCATCAACGGGCGCCAGATCGCCTGACGAAACACCCCTCCAGCCTCTCAGCGGAGGGGTAGAGGCGGGGGCGTGCACCCTGAGGGTTCGGTGGGACGCCGTGGGCTGGGCGTCGAGAGAGCCGGCCCTCTACTCCCTGGACACGCCCCCGCCTCGTCTCTTCAGGCGCTGACCTGGTCGAGCCGCTTGATCTGCTCGGGCGTCAGGGTCAGCCGCGCCGAACCCATGATGTCTTCCAGCTGCGTCAGGCTGGTCGCGCTCGCCAGCGGCGCGGTCACCGCCGGACGGCTCATCACCCAGGCCAGCGCCACCTGCGCGGGGCTCGCGGTCAGCTCGGCGGCCGTCTGGTCCAGCGCCGCCAGGACCCGCATGCCCTGATCGTTGAGATACTTCTTCACCCCGCCGCCGCGCGGGCTTTTGCCGAGGTCGGCTTCGGACCGGTACTTGCCCGTCAGGAAGCCGCTGGCCAGCCCGTAGTAGGAGATGATGCCGATCCCCTCCTCGACGCAGAGCTGCTGCAGCTCGCCTTCGATGCGCCGGTCCATGAGGTTGTAGGCCGGCTGCAGCGTCTCGTAGCGCGGGATGGCCTTGTCCGCCGAAACCTTCAGCGCCTCGCGAAGGCGCGGCGCCTCATAGTTGGACGCCCCGATCGCGCGGACCTTTCCCTGCTCGACCAGCCGCGAGAACGCCTCCAGCGTCTCGTCCAGCGGCGTCTCCGCATCGTCGCGGTGCGACTGGTAGAGGTCGATGTAGTCGGTCTGCAGCCGCTGCAGCGACTCCTCGGCCGCCGCCATGATGGTCTCGCGCTTGAGGCCCAGGTGCTTTGGCCACATCCCGAGCTTGGTCGCGACCACCACGTCGTCGCGCCGGCCGCGCCGCTTCAGCCACTTGCCGATGACGGTCTCGCTCTCGCCGCCCGTGTGGCC
>CAMLKO010000078.1 GCA_946480495.1 uncultured Caulobacteraceae bacterium | reverse complement strand
CCTTCGCCGGGGATGTAGCACACGGCTTCGATGCCGGAGGTCAGGCGGACCTTGGCGACCTTACGAAGCGCCGAGTTCGGCTTCTTCGGGGTGGTCGTGTAGACGCGGGTGCAGACGCCGCGGCGTTGGGGGCAGCCCTTCAGGGCGGGCACCTTGTTGCGGCTGGGTTTGGGCTGCCGCGGCTTGCGGATGAGCTGGTTTACGGTAGGCATTCGTTCTCTTTGCTCGTGGAGAGGTGTGCCTTTCGGCCGATGCCTCTCAGGGGTCCTAAGGTTACAGTCCGGCTTCGAGGGCCCCGGTGAACGCGAAAACTCGCCGGCCCGCTGTTGCTCTAGCGTTCCGGCGGGCCTGCCCGTCTTTTGCGGGACATTCGGTCCATCGCGGCAAGGGCTTTCACCCCGCCTCGAAAAGAGGGCGCTAGATACGCGCGAGGGCCCAGAAGGTCAAGGGCGACGGGCGTTTAGCCGCCTAGGGCCGGGCGCCCAGGTGCGCGGCGAGGAACGCGTCCAGACTCTGCAGCATCTTCACCCGGCTGGCGGACGCCCGCAGCTGATGGTCGTCGCCCGGCAGCGTCACCATGGTGGCCGGGTTTCCGGCCTCGTTCAGCGCCTTGGCCATCGTCTGGGACTGGATGGGCGGAACGGTGGTGTCGTTCTCGCTGTAGATGAGCAGCACGGGCGCCCTGATGGCGCGGGCTTCCCTGGCCGGCGCGGGCACGGGGGCCGAGCCGTTGATCCCCACGATGCGCCGCAGGTAGGCCTGGACGTCTGAATCCTGGCCGTAACGCTCCTGCTCTTCGCTGAGCAGGTTGCCCGGGTCGCTCACCCCGTTCACCGAGACGGCGCAGCGATAGGCCTGCGGAAACTGGGCCGCCCCCTGCAAGGCCGCAAAGCCCCCGTAGCTCGCGCCGACGATGCAGACCCGGGAGGGGTCCACGATCCCTTGCTGGATGAGGTAGCGGACGCCGTCGTAGACGTCGCTCTGCATCTTGCCGCCCCATTCGCCGTCGCCCGCCGCCTCGAAGGCGTGGCCGAACCCGTCCGAGCCGCGGAACTGCGGCTGCAGGACCGCATAGCCGCGCGACGTCAGGAAGCTGACCCACCAGTCGAACTCGGCATAGTCGCGGGCGGCCGGGCCGCCATGCGGCATGACAACGAGCGGCAGCCCCTTCGGCGCCTTGCCGACCGGCAGCCGCACATAGGCCGGGATCTGCGTCCCGTCGGCGGCGGCGTAGTGGATGAACTGGGTCGTGCTGAGCGGCGCCTCGCCGAGCTCGGGGTACTCCGCGCCGAGATCGGACGCCTCCTTGCGCACCGTATCGAACAGGTACCAGTGCGCGGGCGTATCGGCGCTGCTCACCCTGACCACGAACTTCGTGCGGTCCTGCGACCAGTTGATCAGCTCGACCGTCCGGCCCTTGAAGGCGTGGGAGAGGAGAGTGTGCACAGCGCCGATCTGCGGGTCGAACCAGGCCGGCGGCTGGTCGGGGTCGCCATAGAGGCCCACCGGCGAATTGGTCATGTGGTCCCACTTGAGGCCCCATGCGTCGCGGTCGGGATTGACGACCGATTGCTCGCCGGTCGCGAGGTTCAGCTTGCTGATCCGGCTGACGCCGGCGTCATCGACCTGCGACCAGTAGAGGGAGCCGTCACGGTCGGAATACCCCCAGAGCGTGACCAGGCCCTGCGCCACCTGCCGCCAGCCCCGGCCGTTTCGCGCCAGGATTGTCGAGCGCTGCCCGTCTATCGAGTCGAGCCTGCCCTGGGGCTCGCCGGCGAGGTCGACCGCCCAGTCACGCGTCTTTTCGTTGCCCCGGTCGATCACCGTGCCGCGGCCGCTGGCCACGTCCACCTTCCACAGCGCGTAGACCAGGTCCTGGTCGTTGCGCTTGAAGTGGGTGATGTTGTCGGCCGTCATGTTGTCGTTCCAGTCGAGCCCCTCGACCACGACGAACGGCGGAGGCCCCGGATTGACGTCGAGTATGGGCAGCCCGCTGATGTAGTTGCTGGCGGCGCTGTTGCTGAGAAGGTGTCCCTTCAGCCTGGCCTCGGGGTCCAGCACCAGCGTCCGCTCGAAGCTGAAGTTGTTCAAGGTGCCGAGCTTCGACTGCACCACGATCTCGGCCAGGACATTCTCCGCGCCGGCCCAGCGCACGCTGAGCGCGCGGACGGGGCCGAGGTCGACCGAACTCACCTTGCCGCCGTCGATCACCGAGATGCTGAGCACCCGGCGATCCGGCAGGCCGCCGATGAAGGCCACGCGCTTCCCGTCCGGCGAGACGGAGGCGAACTGCATCGCGGGCATGCGGCCGAAAGCTTCCGCGGACGGCGGCGTCTGGGCGAACGCCGCCGTCGCGGCCGCGAAGGCGAGCGTGGTGATAAGCGCGAAACGATGCATGGAAGCCCCCTGATAACGCCGATCACGTTACTGGCGTAACCGTTCTCCGGCAAGTTGCACTGACCGGCAAAGAAAAGGCCCGGCGGACCGGGCCTCGAGGTCAGGAGCGTGTGTCGGCTCCGGAGGTTATTCGGCGGCGATCAGCTGGCTCTTGACCGGCATCGGCGCTTCCAGCGTCGCCCAGTCGATCAGGCCGTCGTGCTCGAGGTTTTCGAACTGCAGGACGCCCAGCGCCTCGAAGCGGGGGCGGATGGCGTCGGTCAGCAGGCCCACGCGCTTGAGGTTGGGGATCATCCGTTCGAACAGGAAGTCGCGGAAGGCCCGTCCCGACTGGCTGTTGACGACGATCTCGCGGGCTTCCTCGCGGGTGAAGCCGAACTCCTCGGCGACTTCCGTGGAGAACAGCCGCTCGCGCATGACCACGCAGGCCTCGTAGGCGAACTGGGCGCGCTTTTCGATCTCGGGCTCGGGCAGCGCCTTGATCCAGTCCTCGAGGTAGTTGACGCCGAAGGCCACGTGGCGGCCCTCGTCGCGCATGACCAGGCTGACGATCTGGCGCAGCAGCGGGTCGCGGGTGGTCTGGGCCATCGACTGGAAGGCGGCCAGCGCCAGGCCCTCGATCAGGATCTGCATGCCGATGAACTTCAGGTCCCAGCGCTCGTCGGTCAGCACCTTGTCCAGCAGCGCCTTCAGGTTGGTGTTGATCGGATAGATCATCCGGCACCGGTCCTTCAGGTACTTGTGGAAGACCTCGACGTGGCGGGCCTCATCGAAGGTCTGGGAGGCGGCGTAGAGCTTGGCGTCGTGGGTCGGCGCGCAGGAGACGAGCTGGCTCGCCACCATCAGCGCGCCCTGCTCGCCGTGCAGGAACTGCGACAGCGTCTGGGCGTGCGCGCGCCAGGCCATGTCGAGCTTCTGCGCGTCGGTCAGCGCCTCGTACTTGGGATGGCCGGCGAAGGCGTTCATCTCCGGCACGTTGGGGCTTTCGGTCTTCGGGAACGGAATGTCCCAGTCGACGTCCAGCGCCGCGTCCCAGTTGAAGCGCTTTCCGAGCTCATAGAGCTTGCGGATCTTCACGTTGGCGCTCTCGTAGTCCCAGTTGTAGGAGCCGGTCAGGGGGGTGTCGAAGATCTCGCGGATCACCTCGACGTCCCGATCGGTGAGCTTGTGGGTGAGCTCGTTGTCGAACTCGCGGACGTCCTGGGGCGGCCGCTCGACGATGGTCACGTGCATGGGGTTCCTCCCGCTATCAGTTGAACGGGAGCATGAAAGATGACGGGGGCGTCATCTTTGATCTCAATCAATCTTCGCCGTTATCTTTCGCCCAGGGGATGGCGTCGCGAATGGCGGCGAGATCGTGGGAGAGCCCCTGCTCCGCCCGCCACAGCCGCTCGGCCAGCACGGCGCGCTGCTCGGCGCCCAGACGCCGCCAGTCCCAGTCGTCCGGCAGCCGGTAGGTCCAGTTCCTCGGGTTCAGCAGGTAGCCCAGCGCCGACAGCCGCCCGGTCGAGAAGTCCAGCACGTGCTGCAGTTCGTGCTGGAGGGTCGCCATGTGGTGCGTATCTGAGAAGTCGGCCAGAGCTCCGGGCCAGTAGATGCGCCCTCCCCGCGTCAGGATCGGCAGGTGGCCGCGCCACAGCCGCGTCAGTCGCGCGAGCCAAGCGGCTCTTGGCACGATCAGGGGAGTAACCCTTGCCCGGTCCAACGCCGCGACCAGCCCGGGGCTGAGCCGCTTGCGTTCCGGATCGGTGAGAGGCCGTCCGCGCATGGTCCGCAAACGAAAACGGCCCCGGGATCGCTCCCGGGGCCGCTTCATGGTCATGGCAGAGAGCCTCAGCCTTCGCTGGGGGCTTCCGCGGCCACCGCTTCGGCGATCTCGACCGGCAGCGGCTCCATCGCCTGTTCGCGGGAGGCCGAGAGGGCCTCGTCGCGCTTGTTGGCGATGCGCTGCATGGACCGCAGGTACGAGCCCGTGCCCGCCGGGATGAGGCGGCCCACGATCACGTTCTCCTTCAGGCCCTCGAGGGTGTCGATCTTGCCGTGCACCGAGGCGTCGGTGAGCACGCGCGTCGTCTCCTGGAACGAGGCCGCGGAGATGAACGAGCGGGTCTGCAGGCTCGCCTTGGTGATGCCGAGCAGGACCGGCTGGACGATGGCCGGACGGCCGCCGCGCGCTTCGGCCTTGGCGTTTTCCTCTTCGAGCTCGGGCTTGTCGAGGTGGTCGCCCTTGATCAGGCCGGTGTCGCCGGGCTCGAGGATCTCGACCTTCTGCAGCATCTGGCGAACGATCACCTCGATGTGCTTGTCGTTGATCGGCACGCCCTGCAGCCGGTAGACCTCCTGGATCTCGTTGACCAGGAAGTCGGCCAGCGCCTCGATCCCCTGGATGCGCAGGATGTCGTGCGGATCGGGGTTGCCGTCGATGAGGTATTCGCCCTTGCGGATGATGTCCCCGTCGTGGACGGCGATGTGCTTGCCCTTCGGGATCAGGAACTCGACCGCCTCGCCGTCGTCCTCCGGCGTGATCTTGATGCGGCGCTTGTTCTTGTAGTCGCGTCCGAACTCGACGCGGCCGTCCATCTCGGCGATGACCGCGCAATCCTTCGGCCGCCGCGCCTCGAACAGCTCCGCCACCCGCGGCAGACCGCCGGTGATGTCGCGCGTCTTGGCGCTTTCGGTCGGGATACGGGCCAGCACGTCGCCGGGCTTCACCTCGTCGCCGTCGCCGACGGAGAGGATGGCGCCCACGGGCAGCAGGTTGCGGGCTTCGCCGCCGTTGGCCAGGCGCTTGTAGGCGCCGTCGTTGTCGAGCACCGCCATGGCCGGACGCAGGTCCGAGCCGCGGGGGCTGGCGCGCCAGTCGATGACCACGCGGTTGGAGATGCCGGTCGCCTCGTCGGCTTCCTCGCGGACGGACAGGCCGTCGACGAGGTCCTCGGCGCGGACGCGGCCGCCCACTTCGGTCAGGATCGGGGTGGTGTAGGGGTCCCACTCGGCCAGACGCTGGCCGCGCTTGACCTTGTCGCCGTCCTTCACCTTCAGGCGCGCCCCGTAGGGCGGCTTGTAGGATTCGCGGTCCTTGCCGTCGACCTGCACGGTGACGGTCAGGTTGCGGCTCATGACGATCAGGTCGCCGTCGGCTGCCTTGACCGCAGCCCCGCCGGCGATCTTGGCGACGCCCTCGTTGCTGGATTCGAAGAAGGACTGTTCGGCCACCTGGGCGGTGCCGCCGATGTGGAAGGTCCGCATCGTCAGCTGGGTGCCCGGCTCGCCGATCGACTGGGCGGCGATGACGCC
>CAMLKO010000077.1 GCA_946480495.1 uncultured Caulobacteraceae bacterium | reverse complement strand
GGTAGCTGAGCAATTTGTAAGCTGACTTCTCTCCCGAACTGGGTTCAGCCTTAGGCTGACGAACCGGGGAGGGTTTGATGGCTAGCTTCGATCCGGCCGCAGCGACGGCCGCCTATCTCGCTCAGCTGCCGCCGGAGGCGCACGCGAAGGCGACGGCCTACACCCAGGGCGGCCACTGGCTGCTGTTGTGGAACGCGGTGATCCTGGTCGCGGTGGCCTGGATCATCCTGCGGACGGGCCTCTTGACCCGGATCGCCCGCAGGATCGAGCGCAACAAGCCGCGTCCGTTCCTGGCGGGCTTCCTCTGCGGGCTCGTGTTCATCGCGCTGCAGTACGTGCTGACGCTGCCCTGGGCGCTCTATGCCGACTGGTGGCGCGAGAAGAGCTACGGCCTCAACAACCAGACCTGGAGCGCCTGGCTCGGCGAAGCCGCGATGGTCAGCGCCATCTCGATGGTGCTGATGGCCGTCTTCATCGGGCTGATCTACGTCCTGCTGCGCCGCGCGCCGAAGACGCGGCTGTTGTGGGCCGGGGGTCTGACCGCCGCCTTCATAGCCTTCCTCCTTCTCCTGCAGCCGATCCTGATCGCCCCGATGCTCAACAAGTACACGCCCGCGCCGCCGGGACCGGTGCGTGACGCGGTGGTGCAGATGGCCAAGGCCAACGGCGTGCCGTCGGACAAGATCTTCATCTACAACGGCTCCAAGCAGTCCAGCCGCTACACGGCCAACGTCTCTGGGCTCTTCGGGACGGCGCGGATCGCCATGAGCGACGCCATGTTCCAGAAGGGCGCCGACCTCTCGGAAGTGAAGGGCGTCGTCGGCCACGAGATGGGCCACTACGTCCACATGGACTCGATCTGGCTGACGATCGGCTTCTCGCTGCTGCTGATGGTGCTTTACGGGCTGATGGCGCGGCTGTTCATGCCGGCGGCCGGGCTGATGGGCGCAAGCGGCGTCGAAAGCATCGCCGACCCGGCGGGGCTGCCCGTGCTGATGGCGCTGTTTGCGGTTCTTCAGCTGCTGGCGAGCCCCATCGCCAACACCATGATCCGCACCGTGGAGGCGCGCGCCGATCAGTTCTCGGTGGAGCATTTCCATGAGCCGGACGGCCTGGCGCGGGCGCTGGTGAAGACCATCGAGTACCGCGCCGCCACGCCCGGCAAGCTCGAGGAGGTCCTCTTCTACGACCACCCCGCCGTGGGCAACCGCATCCGCCGCCTCATGGACTGGAAGGCGGCGCACATGAACGAAGTGGGGACTACGCCCGCTTCCTGACGAACACGGTGCCGGCCGAATAGCCCGCGCCGAACGAGCAGATCAGGCCGGTCTCGCCCGGCTTGAAGTCGGCGTTGGTCTTGTGGAAGGCGATGATCGAGCCGGCCGAGGAGGTGTTGGCGTACTCGTCGAGGATGATGACGTTCTCCTCCGGCGTCGGGTCGCGGCCCAGCACGCGGCGGCCGATCAGGTCGTTCATGTTGATGTTGGCCTGGTGCAGCCACAGCCGCTTCAGCTGCGTCGGGTCGATGCCGAGTTCCTGGGCGTGGTCGACGATCATCTCGCTGACCATCGGCACGACGTCCTTGAACACCTTGCGGCCCTGCTGGACGAACAGCTTGTCCGGCGCGCCGATGCCCTCGGGCGCGGCGTTGTTCAGGAAGCCGAAGTTGTTGCGGATGTTGTTGGAGAAGACCGTCTTCAGCTTGGCGCCGAGGATTTCCCAACCGTCCTTGGCCTGATCCTCGCGCTCGACGATCACGGCGGTGGCGACGTCGCCGAAGATGAAGTGGCTGTCGCGGTCCTTGAAGTTCAGGTGGCCCGAGCAGATCTCCGGATTGACCATCAGCACCGCCCGCGCCGAGCCGTTCGCCACGAAGTCCGCGGCCGTCTTGATGCCGAAGGTGGCCGACGAGCAGGCCACGTTCATGTCGAAGGCGAAGCCCTCGATGCCCAGCGCCTGCTGCACCTCGATGGCCATGGCGGGGTAGGCGCGCTGCATGTTGGATGCCGCGCAGATCACCGCGCCGATCTCGCTGACCGGCTTGCCCCATGCCTCGATGGCCTGTTTGGCGGCCTCGACGGCCATCTCGGCGAGGACGGAAATCTCTTCGTTCGGCCGCTCGGGCAGGACCGGGCGCATGATCTCGGGGTCGATCACGCCGGACTTGTTCATCACGAAGCGCGACTTGATGCCCGACGCCTTCTCGATGAACTCGGCGGAGGAGGGGGTCAGCGGTTCGATCTCGCCGGCGGCGATGGCCTGCGCGTTGCGCTCGTTGAAGCGCTCGACGTAGGCGTTGAAGGCGGTGACCAGCTCTGCGTTGGAGATGCTGTACGGCGGGGTGTAGAGCCCTGTGGCGGCGATGACGGCCTGATGCACGAAAATTCCTCGACCTAGGAAAGCACGCCGCCCCCGGCGCGCAGCGTTCTTAAACCCGCCGCAGCGATGGCGCCACCCGCCTCTGCCGCAGGACCGCCGCATCTTGACGCCAGTGTCAACTTCGCAGAGCTTCCGCGCCCGACAGGAGCCTTCCTTGGACCAGGCCTACATCATCCAGTTCGCCGTCTCGGCCATCGCCATCATCGTGCTGGCGTCGGTCGCCGCCTGGGCGCGCATTCCGCGCAAGGTCGCGCCGCTCGACGAGGCCGCCGCGCGCGCCGTGCTCGCCGACGAACTGCCGGACACGCCCGTCGAGCGCGTCTGGGTCGATGCGGCCGGGCAGGCGGCGGTGGCGAAGTCCGGCTCGGAGGCCGTCGTCCTCTTCCGCGTCGGCGACGGGTTCGCCGTGCGCCAGGCGCCGTGGTCCAGCGTGGCCAAGGCCGACGCTCGCGACGGCCGGGTGGTCATCCGCTTCGGCGATCCCGCCGCGCCCGCCGCGCGTTTCCAGTTGGTCCCGGGCGCGACATGCGCGCCCTTCTCGGAGATTGCCGCTTGATCGACCTTCCTTTCGATCCGATCCGCACGGCCATCCCGCTGTTCATCGCGCTCGTCCTGCTGGAGATCGCGGCCGGCAAGTGGGGCCGGGCCAAGGTGGTCTATGAGGGCAAGGACGCCTGGACCTCGCTGCTGCTGGGCCTTGGCAACACCATCCAGACCGCGCTGATGCTGGGCGTGATCGCGGCGACCATGCTGTGGGTCTACAGCCACCACATCTTCGAGATCCGGATGACCTACTGGTGGGCGTGGGTCGTGCTGTTCTTCGCCGACGACTTCATCTTCTACTGGGTCCACCGCACCAGCCATGAGCGGCGCATCTGGTGGGCGAGCCACGTCAACCACCACTCCTCCCAGCACTTCAACCTGACGACGGCGCTGCGCCAGCCCCTGACCCAGCTGGTGGTCGGCCAGTGGGTGCCCTGGCTGTTCCTGATCTGGATGGGTTTCCCGCCGGCGATGATCGTCATCCAGAACGGGGTCAGCCTCGTCTACCAGTTCTGGATCCACACCGAGGCGATCAAGAAGATGCCGCGCTGGTTCGAGGCGGTGATGAACACGCCCTCGCACCACCGCGTCCACCACGCCCGCAACCCGCGCTACCTAGACGCCAACTACGCCGGCATCCTGATCATCTGGGACCGCCTGTTCGGCACCTACATCCCCGAGCAGGAGGACGATCCGGTCCGCTACGGCATCGTCAAGAACCTCGGCGGCTTCAACATCGTCCGCGTGGCCTTCCACGAGTGGATCGCCATCTTCCAGGACCTCGCCCGCTCGCCCAGGCACGCGCTCGGCTGGCTCTTCGGCCCTCCGGGGTGGAGCCCTGATGGATCGCGGGAGACGTCCGACATCATCAAGGCCAAATGGCGCGAGCGGATCGCGAAGTCGGAGCAGGCTAAGGCTGCGTAGTCACTCCCGCAGCGACGGCAGCGACAGCCCGTATGCCGGCTTCTCGCTCAGGATTTCCCGGCGGAAACGGAATAGCTCCGCCGGGCGGCCGCCGGTCTCGACGCGGTAGCGGCCGAGGCCTTCGACGAGTTGGGTGCGCTCGATCACGCGACGGAAATTCTGCTTGTGCAGGAGGACGCCGGCGATGGCTTCGACCGTGCGCTGCAGTTCGTAGAGGGTGAACTCGGGCGCCATCAGCTCGAAGACCACGGGGCGGTACTTGATCTTGCCGCGCAGCCGCGAAAGGCCGGTGGCGAGGATGCGCCGGTGGTCGGAGATCATCGGCTCGCCCAGCCCGGCCGCCAGCGCCTTGGGCTCTTCGGCTTCGCGGCCCTCGGCCAGCGTCCGGTCGCGGGCGGCTTCGGGCGCCAGGCCGGCCTCGTAGAGCAGCTCGTAGCGCTCCAGCACCCGCTCCTCGTTCCACGGCGCGCCGTCCAGCGCGAACAGCAGCCGAGCCCGGGCGACCCGCTCCAGGTCGCCGGCGGCCCAGCGGAGGAGGGCGGGGGCGATGGTCTCGTCGATGAGGGCGGGGCGGCCTTGCCGCCAGTCTTCCCACGGGAAGAACCGCGACCAGGGCGCCCAGGCTGTGTCGGGCGCATGGGTATCGCGGGCGTAGGGGGCCAGCGCCAGATAGCCGACCGACACCACGCGCGCGGGACCCGCGCCGACCTCGGCCCGGGGCGCGTCCCGGCCCTTGTCGCCGAAGGTGTAGAGCTGCTCGACGTAGCCCAGCTCGAAGCGGGTCTGCTCGGTCACGAAGGCGCGCACGGCGAGGTCGAAGGTGCGGTGGCCCTGCGGGTCGAAGGGGCCGAACGGCAGGCCCGACAGCGTCGAGGGCTTCTCCGTGCGGGCGTCGTGGGGGCGCACCGTCAGGACCACGGCCTCGCCGTCCTGGATGGCGATCACCACCGCCGACAGCCCGATGACGACCGACAGCGTCACCGGCGCCTCACGGTCAGTTCGTACGGCGGGTTGGGGTAGGTGTAGGTCCCCGGCCCGATAGCGCGCACCGCGTCCACCATCCGCCCCCCGCGGTTCAGCATGTCGTCGGCAAGCTGCACCATGAGCGGATTCGGGGTCGCCGCCGCGGACGCGCTGCGCAGCCGCTCGGCGATCTCCTGCTCGGAGAGGTCGGGCGCGCGCTCGCAAGCCACGATGAAGGCGGTCGCCGACGAGCGGCTGACGCCGGCCCAGCAATGAACCAGCATCGGATGCAACGCCTCCCAGCCCCGGCCGAAGCGCAGGATTTCCTCGACCATCTCGGCCGTCGGGTGGATCAGGCCCTCGGCGGGCTCGGCGATATCGTTGACCAGGACCTTGAGGTGGCGTTCGGGCGGAAAGCCGCGCGGGGCGTCGCCGATCGAATCCTGACCGAGCAGGGTGATCACGTGCGACGGGCGGGTCATCCGCACCAGGGTGGGCACTTCCTGCAGGGAACTGACGATGATCCGCATGGGCTACTCGGTGTCGAAGGCGGCGGCGACGCGCTCGTAGCCGGCCGCTTCCGACAGGATATGGAAGCGCTGGATGAACCTTTCTTCCGCCTGGGTGGGCGAGTGGGCCTCGAGGGTCAGGCTGTAGCCTGGCGGCGGACGTCCGAAGAACTCCAGGGCCTCGGCGACCGCGAACCCGGCGAGCTGGGTCGCCTCGAAGAAGGCGCAGGCGCGGTCGGCCTGCTTGATCAGTTTCTTGACCAGCGGCGGCGTATGCGCCGGCAGGCCGAAGCGGACGTGGATGGCCGCTTCCAACCGGTCCTCGAACTTGCGGTAGTCGACGCCGAGTGCGGCCTTGAACGGGCTGATCATGTCGCCGATCACGTACTCGGGGGCATCGTGCAGCAGGGCGGCGAGGCGCCACCTTGGCTCCAGGTCCGGGCGGATGTGGACGGCGATCTCCTCGACCAAGAGGCAATGCTGGGCGACGGAGAAGCCATGCT
>CAMLKO010000076.1 GCA_946480495.1 uncultured Caulobacteraceae bacterium | reverse complement strand
ACGCGAAGGTGCGCATCGCCTCGCCCGCCGGAGACGCGATCTTCGCCCAGGCCGACGCGGCGGGCCGCTGGAACGCCCGCGTCGCGCCGGCGCAGGCGGTGAACCTCTACGGGCTGTCCATGAAGAACAGCGAGCGGATGGCGCAGGCGGAGGGCTACATCCTGGTCACCGCGGACGGCGGGGTGGCGCAGCTGCGCGGCGGGTCGGGGGCGGTGGCGCTGTCCAAGTCGTCCAACGCGCCGCGGATCCTCGCCATCGACTATGACCGCGACGGCGGGGCGGTGGTCTCGGGCGTCGCCGCGCCGGGGGTGGAGCTGGCGCTGCGCGTCGACCGCGCCTCGCGGGGCGAAACCAAGTCGGACGCCAAGGGCCGCTTCCTGATCGCCCTGGCCGAGCCGCTGAAGCCCGGCCCGCACGATTTCGAGGTCTCAGGGCGGGGCGGCGAGGACCGCCGCCAGGTCGACATCACCATGCCAAGGCGGCTGGAGTCGGGCCCCTACGCCGGCGAGCGGACCGATTTCGGCTGGCGGGTGGACTGGATGACGCCGGGGGGCGGCGAGCAGACCACGCTGCTGTTCGAAAGGCCGGCCGCTTGAGCCACGTCCGCGCCTCGGCGCCGTCGCGGCGTGAAGCGGCTCACGGCGCCGTCGCGCCGGCCGGGGCTTCGATCCGTTTCTTCCCGGCGATGGCGGACCTGATCCGGCTGGTGCTGCGCTCGCGCGCGCCGGGGCTGCGGTGGCGGCTGACCGTGGCGCTGGGCCTGACGCTGGCGGGCAAGGTGCTGGGCGTGATGGCGCCGCTCCTGCTCGGCGCGGCGGTGAACAAGCTGGGGCACGGGCAGAGCACGGCGGTGCAGGTGAGCGCGGCCTTCGGCGGGCTGGCGATCGGCTGGGCGATGATCCGGTTCCTGTCGGCGGCGGCGCCGCAGGCGCGGGATGCGATCTTCACGCCGGTGGCGCAGGCGGCTCAGAACCGCTCGGCGGCCGAGACCTTCGCCCATGCGCTGGCGCTGTCGGTGGACTTTCACCAGACCAAGCGGACCGGTTCGCTGTCGCGGGTGATCGAGCGGGGCGCGCGGTCGATCGATTTCCTGCTGCGCAGCCTGATCTTCAACCTCGGCCCCACGGCCATCGAGCTGGTCATCGCCGCGGTCGTGCTGGCCAAGAAGTACGACTGGCGGTTCGCTGTAACGGCGGTGGTGACGGTGGTGATCTACGGCGCGATCACCTTCGCCATTTCGGATTGGCGCATTGCCCACCGCCGCGCGCTCAACGAGGCCGACGCGGAGGCGTCCGGCCGGGCGGTGGATGCGCTCTTGAACTACGAGACGGTGAAGGCCTTCGGGGCCGAGGACCGGGCGGTCGCCACCTACAACCAGTCGCTGACGGCCTACGCCAACGCCCAGGTGAAGGCGACGACCTCGCTGTCGCTGCTGAACGTGGTGCAGACGGCGATCATGAGCGTGGGCCTGGCGATCATGGCGGTGCTGGCCGGGTTCGAGGCGGCGGCGGGGAAGATGGGGCCGGGGGACGTGACCGCCTCCATCCTGATCCTGATCGGCCTGTATGGGCCGCTGAACATCCTGGGCTTCGCCTATCGCGAGATCCGCCAGTCGCTGATCGACATGGAGGCCATGCTCGAGCTGCAGCGGCAGAAGCCGGACATCGTGGAGGCGCCCGACGCCGTCGACCTGCCGGCGACGGGTCGCCGGGGCGGGGAGGTGGTGTTCGAGCACGTCTCCTTCCGCCACGGCGCACGGGCGGAGGGCCTGCGGGACGTGAGCTTCCACGCCGAGCCGGGGCAGACGGTGGCGCTGGTCGGGCCTTCGGGCGCGGGCAAGACGACGCTGGTCAGGCTGGCGCTGCGGCTGATCGATCCGCAGGAGGGCCGCGTGACGATCGACGGCGTCGACCTGCGCCACCTCAAGGGTCCGGCGCTGAGGCGGGCGATGGCGCTGGTGCCGCAGGACGTGGCGCTGTTCAACGACACCCTCTACCACAACATCGCCTTCGGACGGCCGGGCGCAACGGAGGAAGAAGTCTGGGACGCCGCGCGGGCCGCCGAGCTCGGCGACTTCATCGAGGCGTTGCCGGAAGGCATGGCGACCAAGGTCGGCGAGCGGGGGCTGAAGCTCTCCGGCGGCGAGCGCCAGCGGGTGGGGCTGGCGCGGGCGCTGCTGGCCGATCCGCGCGTGCTGATCCTGGACGAGGCGACCAGCGCGCTCGACAGCCGCACGGAAGCCGCCATCCAGGCCACCCTGCGCAAGGCGAAGGCGGGCCGCACGATGCTGGTGGTGGCCCACCGCCTCTCCACCATCGCCGACGCCGACGAGATCGTCGTCCTGCGCCGCGGCAAGATCGTCGAGCGCGGCCGCCACGAAGACCTGCTGGCCCGCCCGGGCGAGTACGCCGCGCTTTGGCGGCGTCAGACGCGGGAACGGGAGCAGCTGGAGCAGGCCTGAGCGTCAGATTGGGGTGGCGACGGCCTCGCGCGCGATGACCTGTTCCTCGTCGGTCGGGATGATCCAGACGGGCTTTGAGCCTGCGGCGCCGATCTGGCGTTCGCCGCCTTGTGCGTTGGCAGCTTCATCAATGGAAAAGCCAAGCCATTCCAGCTTCTTGCAGACGAGAGTTCGTATGAATTGGGCGTTCTCCCCGACGCCGGCGGTGAAGACGAGGCCGTCGAGGCCGCCGAGCAGGGCGGTGAGCGCGCCGGTCTCGCGGACGATGCGGCGGACGTAGAGGTCGATGGCTTCCTTCGCATGCACCTGATCGCTGGCCAGCAGCACGCGCATGTCGGCGCTGATCCCCGAGACGCCGAGCAGGCCCGAGCGGCGATAGAGCAGGTTGGAAAGCTGGCTCGCCGACATGCCGTGGTCGAGCAGGTGGAGGAGGACGCCGGGGTCGATGCTGCCGGTGCGCGTGCCCATGACGAGGCCGTCCAGCGCCGAGAAGCCCATGGTCGTATCGACGCTGCGGCCCTCGTGCATGGCGCAGAGGCTGGCGCCGCTGCCCAGGTGGGCGACGATGACGCGGCCCTTCGCCAGCGCGGGATCGAGCGCCTGCAGCCGGCCGGCGATGTAGGCGTAGGAGAGGCCGTGGAAGCCGTAGCGGCGGATGCCCTGCGCCTCGAACTCACGAGGGAGCGCAATGCGGGCGGCGGTGTCCGACATGGTGTGGTGGAAGGCGGTGTCGAAGCTCGCCACCTGCGGAACGCCCGGGCAGGCGTGCTGGGCGAGCCTAAGACCCGCGAGGCCGGCGGGCTGGTGCAGGGGCGCGAGCGAGGTGAGGGCCTCCAGCCTTTCCATGACGTCCGGCGTGACCAGGACGGGGCCGCGATAGTCGGCGCCGCCATGGACGATGCGGTGGCCGACGACGGCGACCTCGGCGTCCGGCCACTGGCGGTGTTGCCAGTCCAGGATGAAGACGATGGCGGCCTCGGCGTCGCCCGCGATTTCGCCCTCGAAGAGCGGCGCGTGGGCGCCGCCGGTGATGACCAGATGCTGGCCGTCCGCGCCCCAGTGGTCGACCAGCCCTCGCGCCAAAAGCTGAAGCCTGTCCGCACGGTAGAGCGCGAACTTCAGCGTGGCCGAACCGGCGTTGAGGGCCAGGACCGTCTTCATCCGGCGACGGGCTTGTCGTGCGGGCGCCGGTGCGCGAGCAGGGCCGCCAGCGCATACGACGCCACCCGCGCCTCGACGCTGTCGGCCCGGCTGGTCAGCGCGATGGGCGCGCGGGCGCCGAGCACGATGCCCGCCGATTCCGCGCCGCCCAGGAAGGTCAGCTGCTTGGCCAGCATGTTGCCGGCCTCCAGGTCGGGCACGACGAGGATGTCGGCCTGTCCGGCGACGTCGCCGTCGATGTGCTTTTCCTTCGCCGCTTCCAGGCTGATGGCGTTGTCGAAGGCGAGTGGGCCTTCCAGGTCGCCGCCGGTGATCTGGCCGCGGTCGGCCATCTTGCAGAGCGCGGCGGCGTCGATGGTCGACTTCAGCTTGGAGGTGACCGTCTCGACGGCCGAGAGGATCGCCACCTTCGGCCGCGCCACGCCGATGGCCCGGGCGAGGTCGATGGCGTTCTGGACGATGTCGCGCTTCTCCTCGAGCGTGGGGGCGATGTTCACCGCCGCGTCGGTGATCAGCAGCAGGCGCGGATAGGCGGCCAGGTCGATGACGAACACATGGCTGATCCGCCGGTCGGTGCGCAGGCCACACTCGGCGTCGACCACGCAGCTCATCAGCTCGTCGGTGTGCAGCGAGCCCTTCACGAGGATCTCGGCCTCCCCGGCCCGCACCATGGCGACGGCCTGCGCGGCGGCGGCGTGGCTGTGGGGCGTGACGACGAGGCGGAAGGCGGAGATGTCGGTCTTCGCCTCCTCCGCGGCGGCGCGAATCTTCGCCTCCGGCCCGATCAGCACCGGCTCGATGAAGCCCAGCCGCGCCGCTTCGGCCGCGCCTTCGATCGAGGCCGGATCGCAGGGATGGGCGATGGCGGCGGTCAGCTTGGGCAGGTTCCGGGCCCTGGCGATGAGGTCGTCCAGGCGGGCGGGCGGGGCTTTGGTCATGCGGCCTCCTTTTCGTCGGTAAGAAGGCCCCAAGATTTGATCGCGCGCAAAGACGAAGCGTCGCGGCCGATGCAACGTGAGTGTGCATAAAGGCACCTCAACCCGGCCTGACATGCAGAGGCCCCCACGGACACTCCCCCCAATCGCCGTGGGGGCCTACCCCTGATGACGCCCCGCGGCCCCACTCCCCCCAGATCGCCGCGGGGCTTTTCTTTTCTGCTAGTCTGAAACCATGCGCGCGATGATCCTCGCCTCGCCGGGCGCACGGCTTGCCGAAGAGACACGGTCCGATCCGGAGCCGGGGCCGGGCGAGCTTCGGCTTCGGGTGAAGGCCTGCGGGGTCTGCCGCACCGATCTCCACATCGCCGACGGGGAGCTGCCGCCGCGCCGCTCGCCGGTGATCCTCGGCCACGAAATCGTGGGCGTGGTGGAGGCGATGGGCGATGGCGTGACCGGCGTCGAGGCCGGCCAACGGATGGGCGTGCCGTGGCTGGGCGAGACCTGCGGGCATTGCCGCTACTGCCTCGAAGGCGAGGAGAACCTCTGCGACCACCCGGGCTTCACCGGCTGGACGCGGGACGGCGGCTATGCGGACGTGGTGATCGCGCGGGCCGACTACTGCTTTCCGATACCGGAGGGTTTTTCGGACGCGCAGGCCGCGCCGCTGATGTGCGCGGGGCTGATCGGCTATCGCTCCTGGCGCAAGGCGCAGGAGGCGCGGCCGGTCAAGCGGCTTGGCCTCTATGGCTTCGGCGCGGCGGCGCACCTGCTGGCGCAACTGGCGATCTTCGAGGGCCAGTCGGTCTATGCCTTTACCCGGTCCGGCGACGAGGGTGCGCAGAGGCTGGCGCGGGAGCTGGGGTGCGCCTGGGCCGGCGGGTCGGAGGAGACGCCGCCGGAGGCGCTGGACGCCGCCATCATCTTCGCCCCGGTCGGCGCGCTCGTCCCCACCGCGCTGAAGGCGGTGCGCAAGGGCGGGACGGTGGTCTGCGGCGGCATCCACATGAGCGACATCCCGTCGTTTCCCTACGACATCCTCTGGGAAGAGCGGCGGATCGTGTCGGTGGCCAACCTGACCCGGCGGGACGCGCTGGAGTATCTGCCGAGAGCCGCCCGCGCCGGGGTCAGACCGCACGTCGACACCTATCGGCTGGATCAGGCCAACGAGGCGCTGGACGACCTGCGCTCGGGCGCGTTCGCGGGCGCGGCGGTGCTGGTCCCGTGAGCTTGCGGCAGATCAATCGGCCCAAGGCGGGCCAGTGCTAGGCAGGGACGATGCT
>CAMLKO010000075.1 GCA_946480495.1 uncultured Caulobacteraceae bacterium | reverse complement strand
GGATCGAGCCCCAGTATCCGAATCGCGTTCGCCATCTGTTTCGCCAGAATGGCGAAGCGGAGTCGCAAGTGCAAAGGGCTTAGGGCTTGTGGGGCGAAAGCTCGAACTCAAGCACGCGCGCGTCGTTGCGCAGGACGTCGAGCAGGCGCTCCATGTCGCGCGGATGCGGGGCGCGGACGTTGGTCGCCATCTCCATCGTGGCGCCGCGATCCTTCAGACGGTGGATGAAGGTCGAGTTCTTGATGCCCAGCCCCCGCAGCTCGGCCTTGAACTCAGGTCCGGTGGGCGCGGTCTCGCGGGAAAAGCGGACAACCAGCTGCGCCAGAGCCTCCTGCGGCACCCGTTCGTCGAGCATGCGCAGCACGCTGAGCACGATCAGCACCAGCACCGTCGCCTCGATCGCGAAGGCGTAGAGCCCGACCCCAAACAGCATCCCCAGCACCGAGCAGAACCACAGCGAGGCCGCCGTGGTCAGGCCGTGCACGCTGGTGTTGGTGCGGAAGATGACGCCGCCGCAGACGAAGCCGACGCCGGTCAGGATGCCTTGCGCCATCCGGCCGGGATCGATCGCGTGCGCCTGGCCGGCCGTGCGCATGGCCATCAGCATCAGGAAGCAGGAGGCGAGGCTGACGATGATGTGGGTGCGAAGACCCGCCGGCTGGCCGCGGAATTCCCGCTCCAGCCCCACCGCCGCGCCGGCGGCCATGGCGCCCAGCACGGGCCAGACGACGTCAGGCGCAAACCACTCCATGCAGGCCTCCTAGCTCGCGAGCTTCGCCATCTCCTCGTCCGAAATGTCGAAGTTGGCGTAGACGTTCTGAACGTCGTCGTCGTCGTCGAGCGCGTCCATGAGCTTCATCAAAGTTCCGGCCGCATCGCCGCTGACGGGAACGGTGCTCTTCGGCCGCCAGACGATGTTGACGGTCTGCGGCTCGCCCAGCGTCGCGGTGAGCGCCTCGGCGACTTCGGAGGTGGTCTCGAAGGGCGTGTAGATGGTGTGGGCGTCGGCGTCGGATTCGACATCGTCGGCGCCGGCCTCGATGGCGGCTTCCATGGCCGCCTCCTCGGTCGCGGCCTGGGCGCGGTAGGTGATCTGGCCGACCCGGTCGAACATGAAGGAGACCGAGCCGGTCTCGCCCAGCGCCCCGCCGTTCTTGCCGAAGATCGAGCGGACGTTGGCCGCCGCGCGGTTCTTGTTGTCGGTCAGCACCTCGACGATCACGCCGACGCCGCCGGGGCCAAAGCCCTCGTAGCGGATCTCGGTGTAGTCGGCCGCGTCGCCCATCTGCGACTTCTTGATGGCGCGCTCGATGACGTCCTTGGGCAGCGACTCGGCCTTGGCGTTGGCGACGGCCAGGCGCAGGCGCGGGTTCATGGCCGGGTCGGGCATCCCGGCCTTGGCCGCCACGGTGATTTCCCGCGAGAGCTTGGAGAACAGCTTGGACCGCGCGGCGTCGGCGCGGCCCTTGCGGTGCATGATGTTCTTGAATTTTGAGTGGCCGGCCATCGGGCGTCCGCTGCGAAGGGTGAGGCGCCGCTTCTAGCGTCCGGGCGGTTGCTTGCGCAACCGGCGCAGCGGCCGCATCGTTACGCCCTGGGGGACGACAAGGAGCCGACGATGACCGACTTCGAAGACCTGTCCGAACCCGACGAACTTCCCGAAGACATCGTCGCGTGGCAGCCGCAGCACGGACCGCTGATCGGCCGCTGGGGAGACGCGCCCGTCGTGATCGCCGCGACCGTCGGCGCGCTGGCCGCGCTCGGCCTGGTGGCGGGCGCCTTCCTTGCGGGGCGGGCGAGCAGCCGCCGGTTCAGCTAGCGGCCACCGTTTCCACGACGGGAACGGTTTCCTTGAGCCGCCCGCCGATGCGGATGGGCTCTATGCGCCGCGCGAGGCCCGTGCGGTCGTCGGTTTCGACATAGACGCCGCAGACGGTGGCCGGCCCCTCGGCGGGCTTGTAGCGGCCGCTGCTGATGCGGGTGGTGAAGCGGCGCAGCGGCTCTTCCTTCTGGTTGCCGATGACGCTGTCGTAGTCGGCGCAGGCGCCGGCGTCGGTCTGGTAGGCGGTGCCGCCGTTGAGGATCTGGGCGTCGGCGGTCGGCACATGGCTGTGGGTGCCGACGACGAGGCTGGCGCGGCCGTCGCAGAAGTGGCCCATCGCCATCTTCTCGCTCGTCGCCTCGCCGTGGATGTCGACGATCACGGCGTCGCAGACCATGCCGAGCGGCGACTGCTCCAGCACCCGGTCGACGGCGGCGAAGGGATCGTCGAGCGCGTCCATGAACACCCGGCCCAGCAGGTTGACCACCAGCACGCGCCGCCCGCCGACGTCGAACATCTGCGAGCCCCGGCCCGGCGCATCGGCCAGCACCGGATAGTTCAGCGGCCGGATCAGGCGCGGTTCGCGGACGATGTAGGTCAGCGCCTCCTTCTGGTCCCAGCTGTGGTTGCCGAGCGTGATGGCGTCGGCGCCGGCCTCGAACAGCTCGCGGGCGGTGTTCTCGGTGATGCCGAAACCGGCGGCGGCGTTCTCGCCGTTGACGATGACGAACTCGAGCCCAAGACGGCGGCGAAGGTCGGGCAGGTGGTCGGTAATGCCGTCACGGCCCGCGCGGCCCACCACGTCCCCAAAGAAAGCGATACGCATCGATTAGTCCTTTCGGACCTCGATATAGCCGGTTTCCGTCAGGATGGCGTCCAGCCGCTCGTCGTGCGCTTCGGCGGGCACGCGCGCGACCTCCTGGCCGGCATAGGCGAGGCCAAGGACGAAAACGGCTCCGGACCGCTTCAGGTTCTGGATGGTGCGGTCGTAGTGGCCGCCACCCTGCCCCAGACGCCCGCCCTTGCGGTCGAAGGCGACCAAGGGAGCGATGACCAGGTCGGGGCGCAACTCCTCGGCGTCGGGACCCGGCGAGGGGATGCCGAAAACGTCAGGAACCAGCTTCGCCTTGGGATCGTAAGCGCGGAAGATGAGCGGCGTATCGCGACCCGGCGCGACGGGCAGGGCGAGCCGGGCGCCCTTGTCCTGCAGCAACCGCATGACCGGCCCCGGGTCCATCTCGGAGCCCTGCGGGCGATAGCCGCTGACCACCGTGAACGGCGGCAGCTTTTCGAGCGGCAGCGCGGCGACGGCGCGGCGGCAGGCCTCAGGATGCTCTTCGGCGAGCGAATGGCGGCGCGCGCGCATCTCGGTGCGCAGCAGCGTCTTGGCGCTCTCGGGGGACGTAGCGACCATGCTTCACCATAGCAGGGAAAGGGTGGCGGCGCCGCGAAGAGCCGTGAAGGCGTTTCAATCCCCTCGGACCTGGCATGCCAGGTGGGCGCCGTGTGTCCAAACCCACGGGTCGGGACAGGGACAGCTCCCGTAGAGGTGAATTAAGGTCCCCGGGATTGGATGCCTTCGACGAGAGCCGCAGCAGACCCGCCGACAGTCAACTTAGTGATCGCCGCCCCCCGCCGCCAGCTTCTCGATGCGCTTTGCCGCGCCTTCGAGGGCGGAGACGGCCTTCACTTCGAGGCGGGTGTGTTCGCCCTGCGCCTTGGCGACGGCTTCCTGCGCCGTTTCCAGCCGCTGGCGGGTGTCGGCCAGTTCGTCGGCCAGCAGCAGGGCGCCCATCAGGAAGAGGCGGGTTTCGCCGAGCTGGCCGACGTCGGCGCTGACCTGGCGGACCTGGTTGTCGAACAGCGAGGCCAGATGCGCCAGATGCCGCTCCTGCCCGTCCTCGCAGCCGACCGCGTAGGGCTTGCCGTTGATGTGGATGGTGACCTGCGCCATCGCTTAAGCCTCCCGGCCAAGGGCGGAACGGATTTCGTCGATCGCCTTGCCGAGCGCGGCCGAGGCCTGGGCGCCCGCCTCCTCCAGCGCCCGCTCGCGCGCCTTGGCCGAGTCGAGCTCGGTCGCCAGCTTGGCGCGGTCCTGGTCGAACAGGCCGCCGGCCTCGGCGCTGGCCTGCGCCACCCGCTCGGTCATGCGGGCCTCCAGCATCACAAGGGCCCGCTCCAGCCGCCGTGCGGCCAGGTCCAACGCGCTGTCGCCCGACTCACCCGTCATCTGACGCTCCCGTTTCTTCGTCCATCTATAGCCTGTGTCGCTCCGCGACAGGAAGGCGGGTTGCGCGATCGGCGCTCGCATGCGAACCGGCGCCTACCTCCCCGCGCGCAAGACTCAAGGTACAAGCCCCAGCATGCCCGCCAAGCCCGCCGTCATGGCCGACGCCATCCGTGTCCTCTCGATGGACGCAGTCCACCACGCCAAGAGCGGCCACCAGGGCGCGCCGATGGGGCTGGCCGACGTGGCCACGGTCCTGTGGACGAAGTTCCTCAAATATGACGCGTCACAGCCGTCCTGGGCCGACCGCGACCGCTTCGTGCTGTCGGCGGGCCATGCCTCGATGCTGATCTACTCGCTGCTCCACCTGACCGGCTTCAAGGCCGTGACGATGGATCAGATCCGCAACTTCCGTCAGTGGGGCTCGAAGACGCCGGGCCACCCGGAATACGGCCACACGCCGGGCGTGGAGACGACCACCGGGCCGCTGGGCCAGGGGATCGCGACCGCCGTCGGCATGGCGATGGCCGAACGGCATCTCAATGCACGCTTCGGCGACGACCTCGTCGACCACCGCACCTGGGTGATCGCGGGCGACGGCTGCCTGATGGAGGGCGTCAGCCACGAGGCGATCTCGATGGCGGGGCGGTTCAAGCTGAACAAGCTGACGGTGCTGTTCGACGACAACAACACCACCATCGACGGCGCGGCGACCATCTCCGAGACCGGCGACCAGCTTGCTCGTTTCAAAGCGGCCGGCTGGGCGGTGAAGGCGGTCGACGGCCACAACCACGGCAAGATCGCCGCGGCGCTGCGCTGGGCGACGAAGCAGGACCGGCCGACGATGATCGCCTGCCGCACGCACATCCTGAAGGGCGCGGGGCCGAAGGAAGGCGACGTCCACGGCCACGGCTATTCGCTGTTCGACGAGGAAGCGACGCTGGCGCGCAAGGCGATGGGCTGGAGCGCTGAGCCGTTCGTGGTGCCGGACGACATCCTGAAAAGCTGGCGGCGCGCCGGCAAGCGCGGGGCCAAGGCGCGCAAGGCCTGGGAAAAGCGGCTGGAGGGCGCGGACGACGGCGCCGACTTCACCCGCGCCATGAAGGGCGACATTCCCAAGAGCGCCTTCAAGGGGCTCGAGGCCCATATCGATCACCTGATCGCCGAGCCCGTCTCCAACGCCACGCGGGTGCATTCGGGCGCGGCGCTTAGCGTCCTGACGCCGGCGATCCCGGAGATGGTCGGCGGTTCGGCCGACCTGACCGGCTCCAACAACACCTACGTCAAGGGCATGGTCCCGTTCGACGCGCCCGACTACGCGGGCCGCTACGTCCACTACGGCGTGCGCGAGCACGGCATGGCGGCGGCGATGAACGGGATGGCGCTGCATGGCGGCGTGATCCCCTACTCCGGCACCTTCCTGGCGTTTGCGGACTACAGCCGGGCTGCGATCCGGCTCGGCGCGCTGATGGGCGTGCGGGTGATCCATGTGATGACCCACGACTCCATCGGCCTTGGCGAGGATGGGCCGACGCACCAGCCGGTGGAGCATCTGGCGTCCTTGAGGGCCATGCCGAACCTGCTGGTCTTCCGCCCGGCGGACGCGGTGGAAGCGGCCGAATGCTGGCGCGCGGCGCTGGAGCACAAGACGACGCCGTCGGTGATGGCGCTGTCGCGGCAGAAGGTCCCGGTGGCGCGCAAGGAAGCGGCGGCCGAGAACCTGTCGGCGCGCGGGGCCTATGAGCTGGCGCCGGCCATCGGCAAGGCGAAGGTGACCATCTTCTCGTCCGGCTCCGAGATCGGCGTGGCGCTGGCGGCGCGCGACCAGCTGCAGGCCGAGGGCATCGGCACGCGGGTCGTCTCGACGCCGTGCTGGGAG